>NZ_JBIRBA010000020.1:0-193422 GCF_044326345.1 Actinomadura sp. 9N215
CTGGAAGCGGCCCTGGACGCCGGTGCCCTGGGCGGCCGGACGATAGGCGCCTGCGTCGCCGCCCTGGCGCCCGCGTCCGCCGTCCCCGCCATCCGCAAGCGGATCACGGCCCGCCTCGCCCCCGCCGTCCGCCGCCCGCCCCGCTACCTGATCGCGGGATGACCGCCCCGCCACCAGATCCCGATATCAGCGGCATAGCCGGTTTTGACGGGCGCGAGAACGCCCCATGCCGAACGAGATTCGGTACGCTGGCGGGATGGCGGACATACTCGACGATCTCGCCGCGGAGTACCGGCAGCTCGACGCGATGCTGGAGGCGCTGACCCCGGAGCAATGGTCCCGGCCGTCGGGCGCGGACGGGTGGAGCGTCTCCGACGTCGTCCTGCACCTGGCGCAGACCGAGGAGATCATCACCGATCCGTCCATCGGGGAGGGGGTGGCCTTCCTGTCGCCGGAGCCGGAGACGACCATGGACGGCGTCGCCGACGCCATGGTCGCCGCCGAGCGCGGGACGGCGCCCGGAGACCTGCTGGCGCGCTGGCGCAAGGCCGCCTTCGCCACCCCGGAGGCCTTGCGCGCCCATCCTCCGGGGACGCGCCTGTCCTGGGTGCGGATGTCGCTGTCACCCCGCACCCTGGCCACGACCAGGCTCGCCGAGCACTGGGCCCACGCGCAGGACATCGCCGTCCCGCTGGGCATCCCGTACCCCGACACCGACCGGATCCGCCACGTGGCGTGGCTGGCGCACCGGACGCTGGCGTACGCGTTCGCCCTCGACGGGCTCCCGGACGTCCCGGTCTTCTGCGACCTCACCGCCCCGTACGGGACGCGCTGGACCTTCGGCGACCCGGCCGCCCCCACGAGGATCACCGGCCTGGCCTCGGAGTTCTGCCGTCTCGGCGCCCGCCGCCTCACGCCCGAGGAGACCGGCCTCGTCGCCGAGGGCCCGCACGGCGCCGACGCGCTCCGCGTCGTCCGCAACTACGCCGCCTGACGCCCCGGCGCCCCCCGACCGGGGGCGGTCAGGACGTCAGGGTAGCGCGGAGGCGGCGGGCGCTCCTGACGGTGGCGTCGAAGGACGCCTCGGCGATCGCCCTGGTCATGAAGTGGCAGAGCCAGGTGACCATGAACGTTCCGCCGATCAGGATGGGCGCCCAGGTCCAGGTCAGGTGGACGACGATCCGCTCGACGGTGGCGTGCGGGTCGACGACCGGTTCCCAGCTGTTGAGGCGGGCCCAGCGGCCGAGGAAGACGCCGATGGCGCAGACGGCGTGCGCGGCGATCGTGACGCGGCCCTGCCAGGCGCCGAGGCCGAGGCGGGCGAGGTGGCGCAGCGCGGCGCCGAGGGCCAGGTAGTAGGCCAGGAAGCCGGAGCCGACGAACAGCGCGTAGACGGGCAGGATGACGCTGACGACGGGCCCGCCGCGGTCGGCCTGCACGATGTCGCCGCGGAGATGGACCAGGTCGGTCACGACGTACGGGGCGTTCGGCAAGAAAAGAACGAAAAGAACAAGCCCGGCCCACCAGAAGGGCGAGCGGGAGAGCTGCCGGCCGCGGAAGAGCGCCCAGGCCAGTGCCACCGGGATCCAGGCCAGAAGGGTGTTCCAGCCCATCCACCAGGCGTCACGCCGGAGAACGTCGATCAGATTCGGTGCCGCATGCTCCAAGACCCCCATGATTCACATCATGCATGAGAATCGGCGTCCGGTGTGGTAGTGGCGGTGAGGTAGGCGCCGAGCAGGCCGTCCACATTGCCGAAGCGGGACGTCGCTTCGCGCAAGCGCTCAGGCCAGTCGGTATCGGTACGGACCGCGCCCACGGCCGTTTCTATCGCCGATGGGTTTCCTCCCCACAGCGCGTTGTTGCGGGCGTTCAGGTCGCGTTGGTCGCGGTCCCACCAGGCGGTGACGTGACCGAGTTGGTCGGAGAGAGTGTCACCGGGAATGGCTCTCCTGTAGCGGGACGCCCATTCTTCGCTACGGGGATGCCTGCCCGCGTCAGGCGACACATGGTGCGCTTGCTGGAGTTCCTCTAGGACGAGGCACCAGCGATAGGGGACCGCGAAGTATTCGGTCTCGTCGTCCGCGCAGTGGAGTCCGTGAAAGACGACCGTGAGATGGTCGGCGAGTCGCGCGGGTGCGCCACGGGCGGCGACGGCGGCGTCCACCGCATGGGAGAGCGCGCAGTCACGGAGCCGCGTGGGCAGGTCTTCGTCGTCCAGTACGGGGTCGTTCAGTCGCGGTGGGCCCCAGCCGGTCAGGTGGGCCGCCGCGGCCAGTTCCGCCCACAGGACCAGTTCGGGACGGTCGGCCACAGCGCGCTGGGCGTTGCGCATGTCGCGGAGGGTGCAGGGCGTGTCTCGGCAGTCCGCCCCGCAGGTGCTGCTCCGGGGGCTCACAAGCGCGCGCGGGGACGCGACCGGCGCGGCGGCGTTCTCCAGATGTGAGCCGTCCGGCATGCGGATCAGGTGCGGGTAGTCCATGCCGTCGGCGAACACGGCGCCCTCGCCGGGCGTGAGCGTCACCAGGAACCGCGACTGCGCGTCGGTGATGTTCATGGTGGCGCCGACCGCGTCCCGGTCGTCCTTCGCCGGCAGCCGGTGGACGATCTTGACGGCGGTGTTCTTGATGACGTCCGGGACCAGCTTGGACGGGATCTGCTCCGCCACGATCAGCCCCTCCCCGTACGCGCGGATCTCCGCGAGGAGGCTCGCGAACGTCTCGACGGCGTGGGACGCGGGGCCCGCCTGCTCGCTGCGGCGCAGCAGCCGGTGCGCCTCCTCGAACACGGTCAGGTGGCGCAGCCCGGGCGCGGCGCCGGCGCGCTGCCGCATCCGCAGGTGCTCGACCAGCCTGACCAGGACGGTTCCCATCAGGAACGCCTTGTCGCGGTCGTCCCCGACGTCCTCGATCTCCAGCACGACGTCGCGCGCGAGGAGCTCGTCGAAGTCGATCGGATGGCCGCCCTCGAAGAACCGCCCGGTCGTGCCGAGCCGCAGGCTGGACAGCCGAACCCGGATGAACCCGCGCACGTTGTCGGTGATCTCCTGGCCGTAGCCGATCTCGGTGACGACCTGCTCGGCGGCGTCCTGCAGATCGGCGAGCGCGGGGTAGCGCGGCGGCTCCGCCAGGCCGCCGGACGACCCTCCGGCGACCGCTCCGGACGGCTCGCCCAGCGCCAGATCCCAGCCGAGCCGCTCGTAGCAGCGGGTCAGCGCCGCCGACAGGACCTGCGGGAACGGCTCCTCGGCGTCGAACGCCGCGAGGAACAGCGCCCGGACGAGGTCGGCGTGGGTCTGCAGCGGGAACGGCCGCCCGTCCGGGCCCCGCGCCGGTTCGAGCGGGTTGATCCCGGCGGCGATCGCCTCCGTGTCCCCGGGCCGGATCGTGATCACCTCGGCGTCCGGGAGCCGCGCGGCCATCAGCCGGTACTCCGCCTTCGCCGGCTCGACGACCAGCCACGGCAGCCCGGCCCGCGACGCCGCCGTCAGCAGCGACCGGACGGTCTGCGACTTGCCCGCGCCGGTCGCGCCGCACACGAACGTGTGCCGGTTCAGGCTGGACAGCGGCACCGACAGCGGCCCGACGTCGCGGCGGTCGCGGTCCAGGACCCGGCCCAGCGGGACGCCGTCGCCGGTCGGCTCGGGCGTCACGTCGAACTCGGGCCGCATCACGAACCGGACCCCGGCGACCTCCCGGACGGGCGGCCGCGCGACCGCCGCCACCAGCTGCGTGCTCGCCTCGAACGGGCCCGGCGCGCCCGGGACCAGCGCATACGGCAGCCGGTTCAGGTCGGTCGACGCGCACACCAGCGCCGCCACGCGGGCGGCCGCCCGCGGCGACTCCGCGCCCGCCATCAGGTGCACCCGCCACAGCCCGGACGTCGCCGCCCGGCGCAGCTCGCGATGCCGCCGCTCCATCCGGACGGCCGTGACCGCATCCTCCGGAGACAGCTCCGCCATCGACTGGGCGCGCTGCTGCCGGTCGGCCAGATCGTCGGCGAGCCGTCCGGCCTCGTCCGGTCGCACGGGCTCGGCCACCAGCATCCAGGCGAACGGCCGCATCCACACGGAGAGGAGACCGTCCTCCAGGGACGGCCTCGCGGGTTCTTCCGGCGTGTCGCCGTCGACGAGCAGGCCGTCCGCGATGGCGCCGATGCTCACCCAGTGCGCCATGGAGTTCTCGGCGATCCCGTCCGGGAGCATCACGCCGTGCCCTCCGGCCGGGAGGCTGAGCGTCGCGGACGGTCCGTCGCGGTCGGCGAGGAGACCGCCGCCGCCGACGAACACCTCCGTCGGCCCGAACGGCCCGGCGCGCCGCCAGCCGACGAGCACCGGGTCCTCGCCCGCGTGGTACGCCGACACGAGCGCGGCGAGCCGCTGGTCGCGCCACCCGTCGCGGCCGTCCGCCCCTTCGCGCCCGTCCGTTCCGTCCGGGCGGGGGACCTCCAGCAGGCGGCAGACCGGCAGGCCGCGCACCACGTCCCACATGTCAGCCGTCCCAGCGCATCAGATTCTGGAACAGTTCCGCCTGTTCCATCGCGTCGTCCAGCGCGTTATGGGTGTGCGGACGGCCGGACAGCAGCGCGCCAGGCATCTGCCGCTTCGTCGACTGGGCGACCATCGCCCTGGCCTTCGCCGCGTAAAGGGTCTTGATGTCGAGGTGGCGGGAATGGCCGAACGGCGAACGCGACGTGTACCGGAGCCAATACCAGTACAGCCACATCCAGTCATAGGCGAGCGGATACGCCACCAGCACCGGCAGGGCGCCGCCCGCCACCTGCTTGACCCATGCGGCCGCGTCGCGCATCGCCTTCTCCGGGTCGAGGCCTTCGCGTCGCAGCCGATCCCGGTCCAGGCCGCTCACCGCCAGCGCTTCCGGGACGAAATCGTCGCCGATCGGTTTCAGTTCGGCGTAGAAGGTGCGCTCGGCCGGGTCGGACGCCGTGAACTCCGTGCCGTCGAACGTCCCGCACGCCACCATCCCGAAACTGAGCATCGAGTACGGGCCGGGAATCGGCCCGTCCGCCTCGACGTCGACTGAGAAATAGGTCTCGACCGTCATTTCTTTCCGCGCCCCTCGTCCGCCGGCTCGATCACCGTCCGGTCATCTTCGCGCAGCCCCGCGTCCGCGTCGCGGCGATCGGCGGTGGACGGCGAAACCCCACGGCCGGCGCCCGGCCCACCCGCGCGGACGGCCTGACAAGTCCGCTGTCAATCTGCTTGGGTGGTTTGCGCATCGCCGCGCACCGGCCCCGCGTACGCGTGACGATCGACCCGGGACCCGAGCAGAACGGGGAGTTCAGCGTCGTGAGGGGTGAACCCGTCGAGCACGGAGGGCCGCGGTCACGCGTCGGGCGGCTCTTCAGCCCCGACCCCCGGCTCGGCTGGGTGTTCCGGGACCGCTGGTGGTTCCTGCGCCCCTTCCCCGAGGTCCCGCCGCGGCAGCGGGCGCTGCCGGAGTATCTGGCCCGCCGCGTCGCGGAGACCGAGCGGCTCGCGCGGCGCCACCGGACCCGGACGCTGCCGCTCAGCCTGGGCGCCGGCGCGCTCCTGGCGGTGTTGGCCGCCGGCGGGGCCGCCGCCTCCGCGATCCCGGGCGCCGTCCCGCTCGCGTTACTGCTGCTCGCCGCCCTCGCCATGGCCCCGGGCGCGGCGATGACGGTGTGGGCCGTCCGGCAGCGGCGGAACGCCCGCGAGGCCCACGAGCTCGCCCAGCGGCAGAACGCGACCGGATACCAGGATCAGGCCCGCCAGTGGCAGGCGCGCAAGCAGGCGCACGAATCCGCCGAGCGCGCGCGGCTGGACGGGCTGCCCGAATGGGGCGCGGCCCCGCGTCCCGCCCACCGCCTCGACGTGTTCGGCGGGACGCTCTGGGCGTGGGAGGCGCTGCTCACCACGTACGGGACGTCCACCCTCGCCGTCCAGCCGCTGCTGGTGCTGGACCTGTCCCGGGAGGTCGTCAGCCGGGAACTGGTCGAGCTGTCGCGCGAGACCCGGATGGGGGTGGACGCGCAGCTGCTGCCGAGCCGCCAGGCGTCGTCCAGCCTGCTGACCGACCTGTCGACGCAGGACCTCGTCGACGCGATCGTCGAGTCCATGCACGGCGGCGCCCCGGACGCCGCCCGCGCCGAACGCAGCATGGACGACCGGATCCTGACCAAGGTCTGCGACGCCCTCGGCGACGACGTCACCCTCGGCCGGATCGCCGCGGCGCTCCGCGCGCTGATGGGCGAACCCGACGACGGGGACGCCCTGACGCGCGACGAGCGGCGGCGCATCGCGAGCGAGCTGTTCACCGTCGAGTACCGCCGCCAGGCGCACGCGAACCTGTCGCGGATCGAGTCGTACGTCCACCCGCTGGAGAACCTCGGCACCCAGCCGGGCGCGGCGGGCGCGGGCTACCTGACCTGCATCGCGCTGGACAGCCAGGCCCGCAACGTGAGGTCCGAGCTGCTCACCGACCTGATCGTGCAGTGGGTCACGCACCGCGTCACCGCGTCGCGGGAGTCGACGCCCGCCCTCGTCGTCGCCGGCGCCGACGAGCTGGCCCGCCGCCATCTGGAACGGCTGTCGGACGCGTGCGAGCGGCGCGGCGTCCCGCTGACCCTGCTGTTCCGGCGGCTGCGCGAGACGTCCGCGGAGCTGATCGGCGGCGGCGCCGTCGCGTTCATGCGGCTCGGCAACCACGAGGACGCCGCCCGCGCCGCCGACTTCATCGGACGCGACCACCGCTTCGTCCTGTCGCAGATCACCAAGAACATCGGCGGAAACGAGTCGCACACGTCGACCGGCACCGAGGGCGAGACCGACACGGAGACCCTGAGCACGAGCCGCACGACGGGCACGTCCAGCAATTGGGGGACGAGCCGATCGTCCGGCACGAGCCACTCGGGCGGCGAGCTGTTCGGAATGTTCCCCGACCGCTCCACCTCCCACCAGCGCGGCGGCAACCGGGGCGGCGGCACCAGCACCAGCGACACCGCGGGGACCGCGACCTCCACGTCCCGGAACTGGTCGGCCGCCTACGCCTACGCCGAAGGCACCAACTGGAGCGACGCCGACACGACGCAACGCGTGTACGAGTACGCCGTCGAGCCCGTCACCCTCCAGCACCTTCCCGACCACGCGCTGCTGCTCGTCCAGTCGGCGCCCGGCGGCGGACGCACCATCACGCCCGTCGAATGCGACCCGTCCATCATCACGCTGGAGCGCGTCACCACCGGCCCGCTCCCGGAGCCGCCGCCCGTCCCGCGGCGGCCCGCCATCCCCGGCCCGGACGCGACCGCCCAGCCCGCGCCATGGACCGTCCCCTCGGCGCCGCAATGGTCCGCCCAGCCCGCGCCGCCCCCGCCTCGCGCGCCGCTCTCGACCGACCCGGGACCGCCGCCCGGCTCCCGGACCGGCCCCCGCGCCCCCGAGAACCCGCCGCGCCCCCCACCTGGGCGAGACGGCGGCCCGCCGCCCCTGTTCGGCGGCAGGAGCTGAACGCTCAGCCTCAGCCGAGCCGCCGGCGGATCCCCTGGGCCCGCCGGACGAGCGGCAGCGGCATCCCGTCCTCGCGATCGGCCTGCTCGATCCGGTGCTCCACCGCCGCCAGCAGATCGGCGCCCAGCCCCATCCGCACGGCGGCCGCGTCCGCCCGCGCCTCTGAACGCCCGGCGAGCAGGCGCCCCGACAACGCCGCCGCGGCCGCGACCCCGGCGGGCAACGCCACCACGATCGTGACCGCCGTCGCGACGACGGCCGCGAAGAAGGCCGGCACGAACCCGATCGGCCGGTGCCAAGCGACGGCCCGTCTCCCCATGGAAACGACCAGCGCCCACGGCGTGCGCAACACCCACCACAACAACCGGCTCGGCAACGTCACCTGCGCGCGGACGAACGCCGTCCCCGCCCGGTGCCCCAGCTCATGGGCGAGGACCGCCTCCAGCCGGACGGGAGGCAGCGACCGGGCCGCATGGGACGTGACCGCCACCGTCTTCCCGAACGGCGTGCACGCGTTCAACCCGTCCGACTCCGTGACCATCAGCCGATACGCGGCGCCGCCTGCGCGCCGCTGGGCGCCCCGCCAGGGCTGCTCCAGCCGTCCTCGTTCGTCCGCGTCCGGCTCCCGGCAGCCGTAGGCCCTCCGAGCGCCCAGCGGGACGAGCAACGAGACCGTCCACACGGCGACCGGCACGAGCCCGCCCCACCCGGGCCACACCACGTGCAACCCGACCGCGACCACCGAGACGGCAGCGGCCTCCAAGACCACGACCAGCCCGACCGACATCCCAACCCGCCGCCGCCGGAGTTCCGGGACGTCCGGCCCCGCCGCCGTCCGTCCCGGAGGCAGGACCCGCTGGGCCGCCCCGTCCTCCCGCAGCCAAGGCCCTCCAGACCGAGCATCCGCACCATCCCCCGCCACGACCTGCGCCCCCGCCCGCTGCAGCGGCGCGGGCCAGGGGGGTTCGGGGGTGCCGGGCGGGGGCGGGGGAGTGGTGCGGTGGCGGCGGGAGCGGGGTTCGTAGCGGCGGGATTCGTCCGTCCAGGTGTGTCCGTCCCAGTAGCGCTCGCGGCCCATCCACTCTGGATCGGGGTACCACCCAGGTGGTGCGCTCACCGGACTCCGCCTCCCGCCAACGTCTGGTCAAGGCTTGCGCACGCCGCGACTCAGCGTCAACGGGACGGTCACAGCTTGGGGGTGAAGGGACGGCGATGGGCGGGGTCGTCCGGCTCGGCGAGGCCGCGCAGGGCGGTCTCGACGAGCTCGATGCCCTGGAGGAGGGCGACGAGGCGGGCGCCCTCGCGGCGGTAGGTGTCCAGGACGGACTCGACGCCGTGCGGCGGGACGACGTCGCCGAGGTCGACGCGGGCGGTGCGGAAGCCCTCGCGGGCCGCCTCGACGGACGCGGCGACGTGGTGGCGGGCCATGCGGGCGAGGGCGATGGGGTAGCGGCGCAGGACGCCGTAGCGCCGGTACTCGGGCGGGACGAGCTCGAGCAGCCAGGTCAGCGCGGTGTCCTCGAATCGGTCGGAGCCCGGTGGATGCACCTGCGAGGGCCAGCCGGGCGGAACGTAGGTGCTCACAACGGAAGGATAACCCGGATTCGAACGAATGTTCGAACAGACTTTCGGTGCGCGCCCTTCGTCTCCGGCGGGTCCGCGCGGGCCGGACGCCCGCGGACGCGCCGGAGGAGTGATCTTCAGTCCGGCGGCGGGGCGCGGCGGATGCGGATCTTGCCGGAGTCGAGGTCGTCGCGGGAGCTGCCCGACCCCGTCTGCTCGTGGTCGTCCTGGCGGAGCAGCTTCTGCCGCTCCTGCTCCTCGACCTTGATCTTCTTCGAGCCCTCGAACACGGACGCGAGGTCCTCGAACATGCCGCCGCCGAAGCCCGCGCCGGTCTTGCCGTCGCCGCGGATGGCTCCCATCATGGTCGACTTGCCCGTCCCGTCACGGGGCCACTCGACGGTCTCCTGCTCGGCCGGCTCGGACGGGCGGTTGCCCATGGCGCGGCCCTTGACGCGCTTGCGGCGGCGAAAGGGTGGCTTCACACACTCTCCAACGCGATGAGTCTCCAGAATGATCCCGGCGGGCGTTCAGGTGACGAACGACCACCGGGTGGGAGATCCGGTGAAGTCTCCCTGGCGGAGCCCGAACACCCGCTGTGGCCGTACCGCGACGGTCGCGTTGACCTCCGGGTCCAGGAAGTCCACACGATATCGGGTGGCGTACTTGGAGTTGACCAGGTCGATGAACCGCTGCAGGTCCCGCTTCTCGGTGAGCACCTCCGCGACCCCCTCGATGACGACGGGGTCCTCGGCCTCCTCCGTGGTGACCGTCACCCGCGGGTTCGCCCGCAGGTTCGCCATCTTGCGGGACGAGGCGCTGCTGCTGAACAGGAGCGCCTCACCCGACCAGGCCCCCCACACCGGCATGGCGTGCGGGCGCCCGTCCGGCCGGACGGTGCACAGCCAGAAGTTGCGCGCGGTCAGCAGCTTCTTCTCGGCCCATGACCACGGGAGCAGGCCGCTGCCCTGGTCCGGCCCCTGGATGCCGTAACCGGGCATGTACGGACGTTCTGCGGTGGGCTCTGCGGGCTCCGGTTCCGCGGCGGCGCCGGAAGCCGACATGGCGTCTCCTCTCGATCGGTTGGCCCCCCGCCCCATCGTTCCAGACCCGGGCACCCCCGAGTGACGCTCGTTGGGGGCGGCCGGGCGCGGTAGCCTGCGGGACGTGCGCCTTTCCCATGTCATCGAGGTTCTTGAGGAGTTGTATCCGCCGTCGTGGGCGGAGCCCTGGGACGCCGTCGGGCTCGTCTGCGGCGACCCCGGCCAGGAGGTCGGCCGGGTGCTGTTCGCCGTCGATCCGGTGGCCGCCGTGGCGGACGAGGCGCTCGAATGGGACGCCGATCTGGTGGTGACGCACCATCCGCTGCTGTTGCGCGGGGTGCACTCGGTGGCCGCGACGACGCCGAAGGGACGCCTCCTCCACCGGTTGATCACGAACGGGGTGGCGCTGCACACCGCGCACACCAACGCCGACCGGGCCGATCCCGGAGTGTCGGACGCGCTGGCGCGGGCGGTCGGCCTCGCCGGACAGTTGCGTCCGATGGTCCCCGCCGACGACGATCCGCGCCGCGGCCTCGGCCGGATCGGGGAACTGGACGCGCCGGTCACGCTGCGGGAGTTCACCGGACGGGTGGCCGCCGGGCTGCCGTCCACGGCCTGGGGCGTCCGCGCGGCGGGGGATCCGGACCGTCCCGTCCGCACCGTCGCCGTGTGCGGGGGCGCGGGCGACTCGCTGCTCGACACCGCGCGGGCCGCCGGCGTCGACGTGTACCTCACCGCCGACCTGCGGCACCACCCGGCGTCGGAGTTCGCCGAGCACGGCGGCCCGGCGCTGGTGGACGCCGCGCACTGGGCGACGGAATGGCCCTGGCTCGCCGACGCCGGACGGCGCCTGGCCGCGGCCTCCCCCGAAGCGGGCAAGTTGGAGACCCGGGTGTCCACGCTCGTCACCGACGCGTGGCGCCTCCACGACGAAGGAGCACTGTGAAAGCCGCACCGCAAGCCCAGCTTCGCCTGCTCGACCTGCAGGACCTCGACGCCTCGCTGGACCGGCTGGCCCACCGCCGCCGGACGCTGCCCGAGCTGGCGGACATCGAGCGCCTCGAAGGTCGCCTGACCGAGGTGCGCGACGCGATCGTGGCGGCCGAGACGGAGGTCGGCGACCTGGAGCGGGAGCAGAAGAAGGCCGAGCAGGACGTCGACCAGGTCCGCACCCGCGCCGACCGGGACCAGAAGCGCCTCGACTCCGGGCAGGTGGCGTCCGCGAAGGACCTCGGCAGCCTGCAGGCGGAGATCGAGTCGCTGCAGCGCCGCCAGTCCGACCTGGAGGAGGTCGTGCTGGAGATCATGGAGCGGACGGAGGAGGCGGAGGGCAGGGTCGCGGCGCTGCGCGCCGACCAGTCCGCCGTGCGGGACGAGCTGTCCGGGCTCAGCGAGCGCCGCGACGCGTCCCTGCGGGAGATCGACGAGGAGGCCGGGACGACCAGCGCCGCGCGCACCGCCGTCGCCAAGGACGTCCCTGACGACCTGCTCGCCCTCTACGAGAAGCTGCGCGGCCAGTTCGGCGGGGTCGGGGCGGCGAAGCTGTTCCGCGGCGCGTGCCAGGGCTGCCATCTGGCGCTGAACACCGTCGACCTGAACCGGATCCGGACCGCCGCCGAGGACGAGGTGGTCCGCTGCGAGGAGTGCCGCCGAATTCTCATCCGCACACCCGAGTCGGGCCTGTGAGCTCGCGGAAGCTGGTCGTCGAGGCGGACGGCGGGTCGCGCGGCAACCCGGGTCCGGCCGGGTACGGGGCGCTCGTCCGGGACGCGGTCACCGGGGAGGTCCTCGCGGAGGTCGCCGAGTCGATCGGACACGCGACCAACAACGTGGCCGAGTACCGGGGTCTGATCGCGGGGCTGACGGCGGCGGCGCAGATCGACCCGTCCGCCCGCGTCGAGGTCCGGATGGACTCCAAGCTCGTCGTGGAGCAGATGTCGGGCCGCTGGAAGATCAAGCATCCGGACATGGTGCCGCTGGCGCTCCAGGCGCGGGACGTCGCAGACGGTCTCGGCCCGGTGTCCTACGGCTGGATCCCGCGGAACCGGAACGCGCACGCCGACCGGCTCGCGAACGAGGCCATGGACGCCGCCGCGCGCGGCGAGCACTGGGTCCGCAAGGTCGAGGAGACGCCGGGGGAGCCGGAGCCGCCGCCGTCGTCGCCCGGGCCCTCGACGTCCACGCCGTCATGGGCGCCGCCGTCGGGCACGCCGATGACGACCGTCCTGCTGCGGCACGGCGAGACGCCGCTGTCGACCGAGAAGCGATTCGCCGGGACGGGCGACGTCCCGCTCACCGCGAACGGCGTCGCCCAGGCCCGCGCCGCCGCCCTCGCCCTCAAGGACCGCGGGCTCGGCGCGATCGTCACGTCCCCGCTGTCCCGCTGCCGCGCCACGGCCGCCGAGGTCGCCGCCGTCACCGGGCTGGACGTCCGTGTCGAGGACGGCTTCCGCGAGACCGACTTCGGCGAATGGGAGGGGCTCACGTTCGCCGAGGCGGGCAAGGCGTGGCCCGCCGAGCTGAAGGCGTGGCTGGCCGACCCGGAGGTCGCGCCGCCCGGCGGGGAGAGCTTCGCGCACGCGTCCCGGCGCGTCCGCACGGCGCTGGACAAGTTGAAGGTCCGCTACCGGGAGCAGACCGTCCTGGTCGTCTCGCATGTCACGCCCATCAAACTCCTGGTGAGGGACGCCTTGGGCGCGCCCATGACGGCCCTGTACCGGATGCACCTGGACGTGGCCGCGCTGTCGTCCATCGACTGGTACGCCGACGGCCCCGCGTCGCTCCGCGCGTTCAACGACGTCCACCATCTGGAAACCTGACCGGTATCCGGGAAACCTGACCGGAACGCCCTTCCCCCTTGATCCTCCGCCGCTTACGCTGCGCGATAAGCACCGTGACCTGGGGAGGGACCGTGACCACGAAGATCCTGCTGGACGAATCGAGGCTCCCGAGGCGCTGGTACAACGTCGTCCCCGACCTGCCGGCGCCCCCGCCACCGCCCCTCCACCCCGGAACCCGCGCGCCGCTCGGCCCGGACGACCTCGCGCCCCTGTTCCCGACGGACCTCATCGCGCAGGAGGTCAGCGGCGACCGGTACGTCGACATCCCCGAGGACGTCCGCGAGGTGTACCGGCTGTGGCGCCCGACGCCGCTGATCCGGGCGCACCGCCTCGAACGCACCCTCGGCACCCCGGCCCGCATCTACGTCAAGTACGAGGGAGTGTCGCCGGTCGGGTCGCACAAGCCGAACACGGCGGTCCCGCAGGCGTACTACAACGCACGGCAGGGCGTCCGCCGCCTCACCACCGAGACCGGAGCCGGGCAGTGGGGCAGCGCGCTCGCGTTCGCCTGCGCCCAGTTCGCCCTCGACTGCGAGGTGTGGATGGTGCGCGCCTCCTACGACCAGAAGCCGTACCGCCGTTCGATGATGCAGCTGTACGGGGCGCGGGTACACGCCAGCCCGTCGCCGCTCACCGCGTCCGGCGCGAAGATCCTCGCGGACGACCCCGACTCGCCCGGCTCCCTCGGCATCGCGATCAGCGAGGCCGTCGAGTCCGCCGCGCCCGAGGACACCCGGTACGCGCTCGGCAGCGTCCTCAACCACGTCCTGATGCACCAGACGGTGATCGGCGAGGAGGCACTCGAACAGCTCGCCTCGGTCGGCGACGTCCCCGACCTGATCGTGGGCTGCACCGGCGGCGGCTCCAACTTCGCCGGGCTGTTCTTCCCGTTCCTCCGCGAGAAGCTGGCCGGGCGCATGGACCCGGTCGTCCGCGCCGTCGAGCCCGAGGCGTGCCCGTCGTTCACCCGCGGCCGCTACGCCTACGACTTCGGCGACACCGCGGGCCTGACGCCGCTGCTCAAGATGCACACGCTCGGGCACGACTTCGTCCCGGACCCCATCCACGCGGGCGGCCTCCGCTACCACGGCATGGCCCCGCTGCTCTCCCACATGTACGACCTGGGCCTCTTCGAGGCGGAGGCCAAGCCGCAGCGCGAGTGCTTCGAGGCGGGCCTCCTGTTCGCCCGGACGGAGGGCATCATCCCGGCCCCCGAGCCGACCCACGCCCTCGCCGCCGCCGTCGAGGAGGCCCGCCGCTGCGTCGAGACCGGCGAGCCCAAGGTCATCCTCACCGCCCTCTGCGGCCACGGCCACCTGGACATGGCCGCCTACGACCGCTTCCTCTCCGGCCAGATGGAGGATCACCCGCTCCCGCAGTCCCGCCTGGACGAGGCCCTGACCACCCTCCCGTAGGCCTCCGCAAGTCGACTTGCGGAGCCAGTGATGAAGCGGGTGCGCAAGTGACCTGCGCACCCACTAACCTTGAAGGACGGCGGACGAGCCGGCCGGACGGCCGCGTCGGGGAGCGATCCCCGTCGAGGAAAGTCCGGGCTCCACAGGGCAGGGTGGTCGGTAACGCCGACCCGGGGCGACCCGCGGGAAAGTGCCACAGAAAGCAAACCGCCGCCGGTCCGCCGGCGGTAAGGGTGAAACGGTGAGGTAAGAGCTCACCAGCGCCCACGGTGACGTGGGCGGCTCGGTAAACCCCACCCGGAGCAAGGTCAAGAAGGGGCCGAGAGGTTCCGCGCAGGTGCCCGAGGGCTGCCCGCCCGAGCCTGCGGGTAGACCGCTGGAGGCCGCCGGCAACGGCGGTCCGAGATGGATGGCCGTCACCCGCCGCCCCGAGGGACGGCGGGCACAGAACCCGGCTTACAGGCCGGCTCGTCCGCCCTTCGACCTTCTGACCAGGGCCGCAATCAGGTTCACGATCGCTCAGGACACATTCAGGGCACAACCGCCGCGTTGAACGCCTTATCCAGCGCATCCCGGGCACGCCCACTCGCCTCCGGCACGAGATGCCCGTAGAGGTCGACCGTGATGGTGATGGACTTGTGCCCGAGCCACCGCGACACCTCGGAGATCGGCACGCCCTCAGCCAGGGCCGTGCTGGCAAAGGTGTGCCGTAGGTCGTGAAACGTGGTGTCACTCGGCAGACCGGCCTTCTCGATGGCGGGCTTCCAGATGTTCTTGTTGAAGTAGTCCCGCCGGAGCAAGGTGCCACGTGGTGTCCGGCACAACACCGCAGCAGGGAACAGGTCGAGCAGCTCGACGTGTCGCGTGATGCCGTCGAGCACGAAGGCCGGCAAGGGGACGTCCCGCAGAGAAGCCGGAGTCTTGGGGGAGGCCAGCACCGGTTTGCGATCGATCACGACAACTTGCTGATCTACCGTGACCATCTCGGTGGTGGGGTCGATACGGTCGAGAGCCAGTCCGAAGGCTTCACCCTGCCGCAGGCCGAGCCCAGCGCCGAGTAGGGCGAGGATGCCGTACCGGTCGGGCATCGCAGCGGCCAGGGCGAGAACCTGTGCAGGGGACAGCAGGCGGACAACGGTCGGGCGCACTTCCGGCAGTCGGATGTCCACGCAGGGGCTCTTACGCAGGTACCCGTCCCGCAGCGCACCCCGCATAATGCTGGCGAAGATCCCGTAGACGGTGCCGATCGTACGGGGAGCCAGACCCGTGACGACCTGTAGGTCCCGCACCCATTGTTGGACGAGGGTGGGACGGATGGCGGCCAGGCCCAAGCCGCCGAATCCCGGATTGATGTGATTGCGCAGGTGCCCCTCATACGTCTCAACCGTGCTGGGCCTATGCAGCCGAGACTTCATCCAGATCGGGGCGTAATCGCGAAACGGGGTGCGTCCAAGGCGAGGGTCGATCCATTCACCTCGGTCAGTGTCTGCCTTACGTTGAGCATCAAAAGCTTCCGCGCAGGTTTCGGGATCAGTCCCGGCCTTTTTCGGAAAGTTCCGCTTGCACTGTTGCCCGGTCTCGTCCCGCCACCGAACTTGCCAGCGGTCACCCTTGAAGTGATCAGCACTGGGATACAGCCGGGTCTTCCCGCGGCTGTGTTCCCGGCACGGCTGGTCACCGGGCTTGGGGTGGGTCTTGTGCCAGCGGTCATAGATGCTCATGCCGCGTTCTGCTGCTCCCGGAACCAGGCGATAACATCGTCAGGGAGGTAGCGCAGGTGACGGCCAACCCGGCTGGCCTTCGGGCCGGTGCCGAGATACCGCCATTGATAGAGCGTGGCTTTCGGGACGCCGAGGAAGCGGGCCACTTCGTCTGGCGTCCAAGTCCGATCACGTACAAGGTCCATGTGTTGATCTCCAGTCATCAGGCAGCGAGAGGTCTTTCAGCAGCGAGTTCATGAGCGAGTTCTTCGCGTCCGGCTTGGTGTCGTCGGCGGGCTTGGTCGGCGGCGGTGTTGGCCAGGAGGGCGTCTCCGGTGGTTTTCCAGCCGGTGCCGACGTAGGACAGGCGGGCGAGGACGATCGTGGTTTCGGCGTCAAGGTCGTCTTGACGCTGAATCCGTTCATCGGAGTAGTCAGGCCCTTGGGGTTGGGTGCGGCGGTAGTGAAGGCGTGCGGCGCGTAGGGCGGCGAAGGTGAGTGAGTAGTGGCGGGCTTTGGTGAGGAAGTGGCCGCCGAAGCCGAGCATGTGCGCCCAGCGACGCAGGGATTCAAAGCCGGGGTGGTCGCCGAGGGTCCAGGCCGCGTGGACGAGGCGTTCGGTGTGGGTGCCGCCGGGGTTGGCGTAGAGCGCGATGTTGTGGGTGTGGAGGCGGCGGGAGGTGTGTCCGGTGATCTCGGTGCCTTTGGTGGCGTATTTGGCGAGGTAACCGGCCACCATGGCGTCACTGACGGACTCGCCGTGCAGGCTGATGATACGAACGTCGACCTGTTCACCCCAGGTGATGGGCCAGCCGCCGGGCCAGGCCGGGTGCGGGTCGGTGGTGTAGGCGATGTGCGCTGCGGCGTAGCGGATCGCGTCGTCGAGATCGGCGGCGGTGATCCCGGACGGCGGTGGGACAATCAACGTCGGGTCGTCGGGATCGATGCCGTCCAAGCGGAGCAGGGCATGGAAATGGACCGCGCCGCGTGCCTGGAATTCGGCGACCTTGCCATGAGAGACCCGGACCGGGGCCAGCCCGCGTTGACGGGCCAGTTGGTTGAGGCGGCGGGTGATGGCTTGTTTGGTGCGTCGCCACAGTTCGCCCGCGTGGTTGTTCCAGATGACGTGGTGGTCGTGGTCGTAGCAGTCCGGGCACAGCGGTTGCCCAAGGCGGTCGTCGCGGGGGCCGTGGCGGGCAAAGCAAGCGACAAGTTGGCCGTGGGGGCAGTGGGTGCGCTCGCGGCGGGCGTGGCAGGGGTCGGGGCGGCAACTACAGCGGGTCTTGTCGGTGCAGGTATGGCGGCGGACGTGGCGGGCGTGGACGGGCCCGAAGGAGGGTGCGGTGAGGGTGGCGAACACGGCCGGGTGGCGCGTGACAGTGGTGGGGACGGTTTTGCCTCCGGCCAGGCCGGAGCGGATGAGGTGGAAGGCGTCGCGGCGGTAGGTGTCGGCGCAGGAGGGGCAGACGGTGGCACGGCGATTGCCGCAGGCTTTGTAGATCACGCCGTCCGGCATGGCGGTGGTGGGCAAGGTGCGCGTGATCTCGCCGGTACGGGTGTCGACGGTGTCGAGGTCGCCGAACAGGCGGATGGGGTGGGTGCATCCGGCGGCGGGCCAGACGTGGTCGAGCCAGTCGAAGTAGCCGTCTCCGGCGCGGTCGAGGGCGGTGTCGGTGGCCAGGAGTGGGCGGCGAGTGATGCGTGAGGGCGGCAGCCGATGAGTTGAGGTGGGTAGGCGCAGTTGGCGAGGTTCGGTGTTCGCCCCCGTGCCCGGGGCCGTGGAAGCGGTCCCGGGCGCGAGAGCCAGCGTCGAACCAGACGCCGGATGGTATGTCACAGGCGGTCCCCTTCGTGCTCGGAGGCGGCGGGGGCGGGTGCCTGGAAGTCGCGCAGGATCACGGCGGCTTGGCCGGTGGTGATGCCGAGGTGGTCGGCGAGCGCGTCGACGGTGATGGGTTGGCCGGTGTTTTGGTGGTGGGTGAAGGCCGCCATCCGGGCACCGGTGATCAGGTGCGGCGGAACCGAATCGGCCGAAGAATCGGCCGGGGTGTGGTGGTCGGCTTCGAGTGCGGGCAGGTCGACCGGGACGGCCGGGGTGTCGACCTGCACGGCGGGTGCCGCGTCCGCGTCCGGGAGGCCGGGCCCGTTGGGTGCCGTGGGTGTGGTGCGTGAGAGCACCAGTTTGGACAGGGCGAGGAAGGCCAGGGCCGGGACGGTGGCCAGGAGCCAGCCGGTGGGGCCGGGTTTGGCGACGGCGATCTGCGCGGCGATGGACAGGCTGGCGGCGGCGACCAGGACCGCCATCGGGTAGCCGATGGATTGGTGATGGCGTTTGCGGCGGCGGATCTCCAATCCGGCGGCGGTGGGGGTGAGTTCGGAGATGACGGCGTTGGCCCAGCCGAACCAGTCGCCGGTTCCGGATGGGCTGTTGGCCATGGTCCAGTCGTGGACGTGGGTGAAGGAAGCGGCACCGGCCATGGTGCCGACCAGCAGCAGGATGAGGACCTGGACGAGGTTCTCGGCTCGTTCAGTGCTCATGAGGTCACCTCGCGGGCGAGGACCGGGCAGCCGTGCGAGTCAGGGCCGTCCCAGCAGGGGTGGCAGTGGAATTTGCGGGCCAGCGCCGGGCCGAGGTGGTCGACGCACAGGTGGTCGCGGGTGATGTGCTCGTGGACGCAGCCACCGATGACGAGTGCGACGGCGGGTTGGCCGCAGGGGTCCAGCTCGTCGGACCAGCGGAGACCACAGGTCTGTCCGGACAAGGTGAGGGTGGTCATGGGCTGTCGCCGCCAAAGCGCTGTTGGGCGGCTTGCCGGGTGATCCCGAGCGGGCGGGCGATGTCGGCCCAGGAGTAGCCGTAGGCACGCAGGCCGGTCACGGCGGTGTGCATGGTGGTGTGGAGTTCGTCGGCGACCTCGGCGAGGTGGGCGAGGGCTTCGACGTCGCCGGCGGCGATGCGTCGGCTGTAGGCGCGCAGGATGCGGCGCAGGAACGCGGCGTATTCGTCGTTCTCGACCACGCGCCGGACGCGGTGAGGTGTCTGGGGTGTAAGAGTGGGGTTGACGGTGAAGTCGCTCATGCCAGGCCCCCGGACTGTTCCGCGCAGTCGAGGCATTCGCCCAGCGAGCGGGGAATGTAGTACCAGCGCTCGCGTCCGCAGGTGGAGCAGGTACGCCGGGCGCGTAGCGCTTTGGCGATCGCGGCCTGCTGGGCCGGGGTGGCGGTGCGCTTGGGCTTGGCCAAGTCCTCGCGGTAGAGGTAGGCGACGCGGGCGCCGTCGCGCCACAGGATCTGTGCGGCGATGGGCTGTCCGCCGGGCCGCAGGCCCCGAGCGCGGAGCTGGCGGGCGGTGAGCAGGCCCTGAGGTGCCCACCGGTAGGGGTAGGTGGGCAGGCCGAACCGGGCCCCGGTGGGGTCGTAGTACTTGAGGTAGATCATGCCGCCGCGCACCGTGGCGTCCAGTTGCGGGACGCGCGCGGCGCTGGGCGGGGCATGGGTGTAGTGGGTAGCGTGCATGGGTGTCCACGTCCTTCACATCGAGGGGTGTGGGTGAGTGAAGGCGGAGGGCCGGGGATCTGTGGTGGATGACCGGCCCTCAGCCGTGTCAGAACCAGGACGGTGGTTCGACGAGGATGAGGATTGCGCCGCAGTGGGCGCAGTCGACCAGGCCCGGGTGTTGGTCGGCGGGTGCGGCGTCGAGGTTGCAGGGCCAGAGCCGCAGGTCGATGCGGTCGCAGTCGGGGCAGCGCAGGGCGCTGGTGATGATCTGGTCGGCCCGTGCGTTGAAGCAGTCGGGGCAGTAGATGTTCATGTCGGGCCAGGGCGACACGAGCCATTCGGGGTTTTCGTTGCTCATCAGGTGAGCGGTGCAGTGGCAGCCGTCGCATTCCATGAGCCAGCGGTTCCAGTCGGGTTTGCCGTCTGGGCGGTAGTACTTGTGGATCATTGGGCCCACACTCCGTGGCATGCGCCGCACTGCAGCGCCATGTCTTCGGTGCGGTCGTCGACCAGCACGCGGGTTTCGTAGATGTCGGTGGAGCCGCAGTACAGGCAGCGGGCGATACGGTCGCCGATCAGTCCAGCGACCAGCTGGGCGCGTTCGGGGTTGCAGGTGTGTTCCTGCGCCCACTCACCGAGGGCCGGGTAGTCGCCGAGGGCGACGGTGTGGGGTTCGAAGCAGACCAGGCACAGGCCGGTGTATCCGTTGATCTCCGGGTTGGTGGTCATGACCAGGACCCGATTGCCGATGTGGTCCATCGGACGGTCTCCTTCCAGGGTCAGGCGGCCAGCGCGTCAGCGGACGCGGGGGCCGGTGGTGCGGGATGGGTGGTGTGGTGGCCGGTGCGTGACCATGCGGCGTAGTCGGCCAGAGTGGTGATGTCGTCGTCGGTGAGGTAGGCGACTTTCATCAGGGCCGGGACGCCGCCTTCGGCGATCAGGTAGCAGACGCCGGGCGTGGTGGGCTTGATGGTGGTGGCGCAGAAACCGGCGCTGGACCAGCCGTCGCCGAGGATGATGTCGCTGGAGCCCGAAGAGGTGCAGCGGAACGCGGCGCGGTAGCCGAACAGGTCCCGCAGGCTCTTGGGGATGATGTCGATGCTGGGCCGCTGGGTGGCGGCGATGACCGGCATGGCGGCGGCGCGGCCGCGGGCGACCAGGTCGCGGAACAGGGTGATGAATTCTTCTTGCTGGGCTTTGGTGCCCAGCACGGTCGCATACAGCGCGATCTCATCGAAGATGCTGGCGATGGCCTTAACGCCGTCGGTCCGGGTGAGTTTGCGGCGGCCGTGGGCCAGCAGCCAGGCGTAGCGGTTGTTCATCACCGTCTGCAGACGGCGCAGGGTGGTGATGGCGTGGCCCATGTCGGCACCGACGAACTCGTCGGCGCAGTCTTCCCAGGGACCCAGCTCCACGAGCTTGCCGTCAAACAGCACGGGCCGGGCGTCACGGCACAGCGCGATGTGCGCGGTGACGGTGTTGATCAGGCTGGACTTGCCGCCGTCGGGTTCGCCCGCGATCAGCAGGCGGCGGTAGGCCAGCGGTGTGTAGACCGGGGCCCCGTATTCGTCCAGGCCCAGAAACACCGGGTCGAACATCGACAGGTTTGGGCCGACCGGGATCCGGTCGGCAGGTGCCACGGTGGGCATCGACGTGCCCCCCTTCTTGGGGTAGGGAGGCGCGAGGGACCCATGGCAGGGCCGCCTCGCGACCTCGCGGAATGGGTGTCAGATCAGCGGCGGTCAGATCCAGTCGCTGATGTCCTCACCGGCACTGGCCGGTTGCGGATCGGTCGTGCCGGTTTTGGCGGACTTGGTTTTGGTGGTCTTGGGACGGGTGTCGTCCGGGGCCGGCACCGGGCCCGAGCCCGCCGGGCGTGACGGGCCCTGCTCGTTGTTGGAGGTGGCCGGGACGTCGGGAAGGTCCAGGGCCGTGGGTGCAGGGCGGGTGGCCCGCTGGGCGGTGGGGGTGTCGTCCTCCACCAGGTCCAGCAGCGGTGTTTCGATGGTGCCGGTCAGCACGGTGCGGCGTTTGACGTCGATGCGCACCAGCGCGGCGTTGCGGTCGGAGGCGGCCTCGACGGTGACGCTGGCGGCCCAGCAGGTCACGGCGATCTTGTCGAGGCGGGTTTGCAGGTCGGCAAGCGACAGGCCAGGCCGCAGCCAAGCCCACACGCGCTCGCCGGTACGGACCGGGCGAGCCCACAGGATCAGCGGCAGCGTGCCGCTGCGGTTGGTGATGATGAACTCGTTGAAGCACACCCGCAGGCGGTGCCGGGTGATGACGCACCAGGCGATCGCTTTGACGCGGGTGCGGATGAACGGAACGGCGGCCGGGACTCCGACCAGCACGGCCAGAATGAGAATGCGGCCGATCAGCGGCAGGTGGGTGGCCAGCAGGACCCAGCCGTACCCGGCGAGCAGGGTGAGCCCGATCTCGGGGGCCCACCACCACAGGACCCGCAGCACGGGCCAGCAGGTGATGAACGCGGCGACCAGCAGGCCGACCACGCCGCCGATGAGGCCGCCCAGCAGCACGGCGGCGATCGGCGGAAGGTAGGACGTGGTGATGGTGGCGGCCAGCAGGCCGACCACGATCGCGACCACGTAGAAGGTGACTTTGGCGGTACGCGCGTACGACCGTGACACGCGGTCTTCGATCACGGTGACGGTTCCACCGCGCCCGGCGCGGCCGAACGAGCGACCAGCAGATGAGCCTCGCCGCAGGCGCGGCAGGCCCGTAGACTTGGACATGATTCACCCTTCTTGCAGTGGAGGGATTGGATTGGCGGGGCCGGAGGAGGACAGTCCTCCAGGCCCCGCACTTTGTTGTGACAGGCCCGCCACCTACACGGTCACGGGCAGCTCGTTGATTTCGAGCGAGAAGAACACGACATTGGCGTGCCGGATACCGGGGTCGTCCACGCTGTTGTGGATCGACACCAGAACCTTGTTGTGCAGGTCTTGCCGGGTCTCGCCCGGCTTCGCGGTGACCGTCCCCTTACGGGTGAGATAGTTCGCCCCGGAGTAACCGGGATAAAGCAGAGTGATGATGAAGAAGAATTCCACGGGAATCCCCTTTCGTCGGGTTCAGCGGCCCATTTCTGGGCAGCTGAAAGACCCGCACGCCGATCGCGCGGGCCAGGTAAATGAATGGGTGCCGTTCCGATGGCACCGGATCCCCTGAACGGGGAGACAGCCCTAGATCAGGGCCGGATGAGAAAGTGACCGGTGTGGCCCGCAGAAACGGGCCACACTCACAGGCCGCCGGGGCGCAACACGCACGCCGCCCCGAGAACACACAGGAGATGTCCTCCGACGCATCCCACGCCGGAACCAGACACCATCAGGTCATGCGGATGCAGGGACCGCTGGCTACTTCGAAGCCGCCGGAGCTGCGGCCGCCTTGATCTCCACCGCGCGGAACGCCACGCCGTTACGCCCGTTGGTCGCCCACGGCAGGGCCTCCAACCGGGACACGGTGACGAACTGACCCACCTTCACACTCGGCTTCTCACCCGCCGTGGTGATGGTGATGACATCGCCGCCGTCGTCGTCCTGGACGAACACCTGCGTCGACCACATCGGCCGGCCGGTGTCCCGCTCGGTCCGCTGGCGACCGTTCTGGTCGGTCTTCTCCACCGGGTCCTTCGACACCATGACCTGCTTCGTGCTGGTGTCCACGTAGAGCTTCACAAGCTCCCCCTTCGATCCAGGGCCGCACCGCCTCTCGGTGCGCTTCCCTCTCTGTGACACCAGCTTCCATGGGGGCTCAATGCGGGAACAGGGGATACATTAGGAGACGGACTCACAGCCGTCCTGATGAGGTGTCTCACCGGTGGCAATCTTCGAAGTTCCCGACTGGGCTGTTCGACTACGTGACGAGCGCAAGGCGCGACTGTGGAGTCAGAAGAACATGGCTGTGCGCCTCATCAGTGCAGCGGACAACCGAACCCGCAACGGCCTACCTTCAGTCGAGAGTGTTCAACGCTACGTCCGTGGATGGGAGAACGGTGACCATAGACCAAGCGACCTCTACGCCAGTCTTTATTGCCGTGTCTTCGGACTCACGTATAAGGCCCTGTTCGGAGAGCCCCCGAAGGCTGGCGAGCTAGTCCAGGCCCGATCTTCAGCGCCAACGCTGAGCGATGCTGCAAGTCTGATGTCATGGCTGACGTCCACCAACACCAGTCGAGAAGCACTCGACCACATCACCGAGACGTCGCTAAGGCTGGCGGAAAACCACACACAAATGCCAGCATCCGAAGCTTTGCACGAAGTAACGCGACTTCACGATCAAGCTCAGGGGCTATTGCGTAGCGGACGACAAAAGCTGCGACAGACACGCGAGTTGTACAAACTCGACGCCGATCTCTTGGCCCATGCCAGTGTGTTGCTCGGTGATCTCAACCAAGACCGAACCGCGATGGCGCTCGGTAAAGCAGCATTAATGTGCGCGCAGGAAGCCGCAACGAGTGAGGCGGCCGCGTGGGCCGCCATGTCCAAGACAGCTCGTTGGCAAGGCATGTACCAAGAATCCGCGGAGTTTGCTCGCCGGGGCTTCAAGTCCAGCGCGCCCAGCCCACTTCGGGCCATGCTCGCCAGCTACGAGGCCAGGGCAGCGGGCCTGTTGGGCGACGTTCACCATGCCCGCGAAGCACTGGCACGCGCCGAGGCAGCTGCCGAGGCCTTGGACGAACCCGACACCGGGGTGTCTGTCTGGTCCTTCCCTCGACCACGTCAAGCCCTGCTCACGATCTCGGTAACCACACGCATCGGTGAGCCCGAAGCATCCCTACGAGCCGTAGCCGCGGCAGACGCGGCATGGCAAGCAGGCCTAGCGCGCTCCCCCGGCACCTGGGCTCAGATCCGAGTAGGCGCAGGCATCGCCTACTTGATGAGGGGAGAGCTGGACGGAACAATGAACGAGGTAACCGCCATGCTCGACCTCGCGCCAGAGTTCCGAATGGCAACAGTTACTCGCTACCTTGACGACCTTGCGGTCCGTTTGAGGCAACGCAAGTTCCGAAACAGCCGAGACGCAACCGAACTACTGGCCGGAATCGAAGAATTCAACGCCAGTGCTCTACTCGCAAACAGCCAGGAGGAAGCTTGAGCCCGTTCCCCGTCCGGATGATCGATCGATGGGAGCACAGGGCAGAGCCGGGCCCCAACGAAGGGGCGATCTACTGGCACATTTTGTTCCAGGATCAGCCACAGGTCACCAAGCTCGCACAGTATGCACAAGGGCGACTCGCCACGTTCAGTGGATTGCACATGACTCCGCTGAAGTGGCTGCACATGACAACGCTCGCGCTCGGTGCCGCCGAGTCCATCAAACCGGATCAACGGAGTCACCTAGTCTCCGAGGCTTCCAAACGCCTACGAAGGATCCAACCAACAACGGTCACAATGGACCGGGTGCTCTACCATCCGGAGGCCATCATGGCCGGAACATCTTCCCCTGAGTCGCTCAACCCAATACACGAGGCAATCAAGGTCGCGACAAGGACCGTACTCGGCAGGGACGGACAGACCGAGCCCTCATCTTGGACGCCGCACATCACCTTGTGCTACAGCACTAAGGAGCAACAAGCAGCGCCCTTGATCGAGGCTCTCGGCAACGAGCTTCCCCCATACGAGATCACCGTCCGGATTGTGAGTCTCGTCCTCCAGCGCGGAGCTGAACGCCTCTGGGACTGGCACCCGATCGCACATGTACCACTTGGCGGGCCGAACGGCGAAGTGAGGGACGACAGCCAGTTCCCGAGCCTGTGAGAACTTTCTGTACGTCTTCAAGGCGGCCCGAGAACCGGGCCGCACGCGCCGCCGACTCGGCGCCTGGCCCTCCGCCTCTGCTAGGGCGCCGGCTCCGGGACCAGGCCGACGCCGGTCGCCAGGCGCGAAGACCGGCAAGAGTCGCGGGGCCGCACTAAGGCGAAGACCAGTCACGGGGCCGAGCTGGCCGCGCCCGTGCCGCTGGCCGTTTCCCGACTTGCGCGGGGACCCCGCGCGGGGCCTCACGACGGGCCAATGCGGGCAGGCGGCAGCGCCAGCCCGTCCGCCGGTCCAGGCTACGAGGCCCCGCCCCCACACAAGTCCGCAACCGTCCAGCTGACATCTTCAGATGAGAGGTTCACGGCCCATTTACGAAGCAATGCTTGTACGTAGATTACGATCGATTATCTTGACATCCCGAAAAAGATCATGATTGTAATTGATGAAATTTTCGGAACGTGCAATTTTGATTGAACTCACTCGAACTTCTTGGAAAGGAATGGGCTGTGAAGGAAGTGGGCCAACATTACTTAGCACCAAACATACAGACTGCTGCAGATCGGTGCGAGTAGCCAATTGAAAGAGTCTATGCATTCCATCGATAACCACCATTCTCCCATCCGGTTGGCGTTCAATGATCGGTGGCAACAGAGTCACCATTTTTCCTCCCTCCTCAACTTTGCACGCCTCAAAAGGGTCGAGCGTGAAACGTCGATAGGCTTCCAATAGTAGCGAAATTCTATCCAGCTTCGTCGCCTTGACCGTTTGGCAGCACGAATAAAGCGAATGAATAGCAACTCCTTTGACTTCAATGTCGTTGACCTTAATACTCCTGTAGTGAGGTACTCGAACGAGTATATTGCGCAGTTCACCCCTACTCAATGATGCTCCGTTCAAGATAACCCCCTCCGGGAGATTCTCCCATATTGATTCAAACAATTGGTGCAGCATATTGATGGTATTGGAATCGCGACTCGGTAGATGGCGTTGAGCTTCGTAGTCAAACATACTACGGTCCTGCTCGGTAACGTTAATACTCCGTTTAGGAGTCTTAACGACAGTAAGTGCAGTTCCTGCACTAGCACCGATATCTGCGTCTACAATTAGCCCTCGTATCCTCACAAGATCACCTGAGTAGAACCTCACCTTTACGCCAGCCTGTGTCAATTTTCGCACATGCTCCAACTGTGCAGGAGTTCTTGGCCATCTACAAAGGACACGCACTACAACGCCGAATTGAGTTCGTCGTGATATCGATTCTTTATTACCCTCCGCCCAGGAAACATCCCCTCCGAAAACGTCGACAGAACTATCCGCACGAGTAAGTAACGCTCTCCAGGCTATATCGACCTTCTTCTTGCCTTTGAACTTATTTGGATTCGAGCGAAACAGCTGTATGGCTACAAATACAACCAAGGCGATAAAAGCGGCCGCACTTAGCATGTTCGATACGCCGGAGTGATCCACCAACAACTTCTGGAGTGATATTCCCGTAACTCCGACTACGAAGCTCACCCATTGAACAATGGGCGCAAGATTCTTTGGCATAGAACCTCTTATGGATATCAATCTCGATCAGATAAGCTGCCCCCTTATACTGTAGCCAGTCGAATCGGTAGAGTTCAATAGTTGCGCCGATATTGAGCTGTACCAATAACAATGCCTATGGGAATAATGTCCGGTTCCTCCACCTGGCTGCCGTAGATTGACCACCAAGTACCACGCTTTGTCACTGACACGTCAGGAGGACAACCAGCCACGAGACCTCAGGAAGGCCCACCCCGGTAGTGCCTGAAGGGAGACGGCTTGGAACAGGGCACATCCGGGGCACATGAGCGCGCGATCACGTGGGAAGCGATAAGAGTCAACGAGTGCCGAAGCAACTGGTGGCGGCGCAGGTGACTGTGTCTGCGCAGGTCGTGCGGGATACCTGCGGAGAACCCGGCTTACAGGCCGGCTCGTCCGCCTTCCACGTTCGCCGCCGGGGCCGGGGCCTCGGGTGGCGGTTGGCCGGTGGTGAGCAGGGTGCGGAGGTCCGCGGACGCCTGGCGGGCGGCCCGCTCCGCCGTCGCGGAGACGCCGCCGAGGCCGAAGAAGCTGTGGTTGAGCGTGGGCCACTCCCGGTGGATCACCGGGACGCCGGCCGCGCGGAGGACGTCCGCGTAGGCGTTTCCCTCGTCCCGGAGCGGGTCGAAGCCCGCCGCGTGGACGGCCGCCGGAGCGACGCCCGCCAGGTCCGGCGCGCGCAGCGGCGACAGCCGCCAGCCCTCCCCGCCGCCCGCCGGCGCGTACAGCTCGGCGAACCAGCGCATGGCCGCGAGCGTGAGGCCGTAACCGTCCGCCCGCTCCTCCCGCGACGGGTAGCGCGCGTTCACGTCCGGGTCGGCGTAGCCGCCCGCGACGTCGGTGACCGGGGAGACGAGGAGCTGCGCGGCCAGCGGAACGCCCTGGTCGCGGCAGGCGATGGCGACGGACGCGGCGAGCTGCCCGCCCGCGCTGTCCCCGGCGACGGCCGTCCGTCCCGGCACGGCCCCGGCGATGTGCAGCGTCGCGGCCAGGCAGTCGTCGAACGCCGCGGGGAACGGGTGCTCGGGCGCCAGGCGGTAGCCGACGCCGACGACCGTCGAGCCGGTCTCCACGGCGAGCCGCCGCGAGTACTGGACGTGCGTGTGCTGGTCGCCGCCGGCCCATCCGCCGCCGTGGAAGAACACGACGGTGGCGTCGGTGAGCCGGGTCGCGGGCTCGACCACGCGGGCGGGCACGGGTCCGCCGGCCGTCTCCAGGACGACGTCGCGCTCCGCCGCGGCCACCGGCGGGTCAGCGAGGCGGCCGAGCGCCAGCTCGTTCCCGTCCCGGAGCAGGACCCGGAAGTCCTCCACGGACGGGTCGGCCGCCGCCGAGTCCTGGACGCGCTGCCTGAGCCATTCGTCGATGTCCGGGTCGAAGCCGGATCCTTCCGCCACGTGCGACCTCCTCCGTAGGGCTGAGGAACACCCTAAACGCCTGTCACGCGGGGGGACGTCCACCCGATTTCGCAGCGGCACAGGACTCGACAGGTTCGGGTCACACGACACAGAGGAGATGAAACAACGCGCTTACTGTCCCTGATAAGAGCTGATCGCCTTGATCGGTGACGACACGGAGCCGGGTGCTGGGCTCCGTGGAGAGGAGAGCTGATGTTCGTCATCGCGTTCGTGGCCCTCGTGCTCGCCGGGGGACTGGCCGGTGTCGTGTACCTCTGGGACTTCTCGCGCGCCAGCCGGTGCGACGCGCTGTTCCTCCCGGCGTCCGACCGCCGCGCACGGCGCGCACGCCGGGTGGCCGGGATGTACGTCCGCGACAACACGCACCGCGGCAGCGAATTCGTCAGTCGTCGCGACCACGAGCTCGTCAGCCGCTGACCGGAGACCGCGCGGAGCTCCGCGGAGCGGAGGCCGCCGGTCAGCGCGCCGCCGGGGGGCTGGGGGTGGCCCCCCAGGGGCCGCGCTGACCGGAGGCCGCGGCGGAGCTCAGGAGAGCGGAGGTCGCCGGCCGGTGTGCTGGGGGCGTAGTGGAGAGGCGTGAGCCGTCCAGGCGGGGGGACGGCCCACGCCGCCGTTTCAGGTGAGGGATCGGGGCTTCGGGGGACCGTCCGGGACGGGGGCGTCCGGGACGGGGGCGAACGAGCCGGTGCCGCGGTCGAGGATCTCGACGTTGGCGGACTGCAGGTCCAGGTAGAGGCCCACCAGTTCGATCTCGCCGGACTCGACCCGCTCCCGGAGCCAGGGGTAGGTGAGCAGGTTGTCGAGCTGCTGCATCACGTTGATCTTGCAGAGGCGGGTGAGGGGCGACTCGTCCGCGCCGGCCGGCGGCTCCTCGGCGAGGAAGCGGGCGAGGCTGTGGTTGCCGTGCTTGAGCCAGCGGGACAGGGCGGTTAGATGTCCGACCTCGGTGCCGCCGGCGAGGAGCGCGGCCATCGCGCCGCAGTTGGAGTGGCCGCAGACGGTGATCGTCCGGATGTCGAGCACGTTGACGGCGTACTCGACGGTGGCGGCGACGGAGTCGTCGGGCGTGCGGGAGCCGTTCCGCGGGACGAGGGCGCCGACGTTGCGGTTGATGAACAGGTCGCCGGGCCCGCTGGCGGTGATGATGTTGGGCACGATGCGGGAGTCGACGCAGGTGATGAACAGGTGCTCGGGCTTCTGCTCCATCGCGAGCTCGGCCATGATCGGCCGGACGAGGCGGGCGGTGCGGCCGTGGTACTCGCGGACGCCGGCGAGCAGCACTGCGGCCGGGGACACCTCGGGCGCGTCGAGCTCGGCCTCGGAGCGCCGCCGCCGGTTCGCCCACGGGGCCCACCAACGGGCAGGTGGGGGCGTTTTACGCCGCGGGGACATATCGCCTGTCACAGCTCTTTCATACCAAGCCTCGTGAACCTCGTCGATGTCGACCCTGCCGCCCTGACGCTCGTGCGCCAGCCGCCACTCGTGGATGGCGTCGAACGCGGCATGGTCCATGAAGTCGACGTTGAGGTCCAGGTCGACATAGGAGCCGGACGGGACGTCCTGCAGGGCGCGCGTCAGCTTCGGGACGCCGAGGAACGTCAGCGTCCCCTCGACGACCACGTGCGCGCGGGGCGGGACGGGCCCGTCGTCCGGCGCCGGGACGAGCTGCTCCACGCGGACCGACAGCCGCGTCAGCCGCCGCAGCGCCATGATCGCCATGATCCCGATGCCGAGCAGCACGCCCTCGCCGAGCCCGAGGACGACCACGCCGGCGAGGGTGGCGAAGTAGGCGGGCGCCTCGCGGTGGTGACGAAGGTCTCGGACGCGGGCGGTGTCCATCAGGCGGACGCCCAGCACGACCAGCAGCGCCGCGAGGGCGGGCAGCGGCACCTGCTCGATGACCGGGCCGCACGACAGCGCCAGCACCAGCACCCACACCCCGTGCAGGACCGCCGACCAGCGGGAGCGCGCCCCGGCCTCGACGTTCGCCGTGCTGCGGACGATCACGCCCGCGATCGGCAGCCCGCCGAGGAACCCCGACACGGCGTTGCCCGCGCCCTGGCCGAGCAGGTCCCGGTCGAGGTCGGCGCGGGGGACGCCGGCGGGGCGGGTCCGGTCGATGGCCACGCTGCACAGCAGCGACTCGACGGCCGCGACCAGCGCGACGGACACGACGGCGCCGACCACGGCGGGCAGGGAGCCGTCCGGCAGGACGGGCGCGTGCCACTCGCCGAGAAGGGTCTCCGGCAGCTCCACGCGCTGCGCGTTCCAGCCGAGCGACCACGCGGTCACGGTGGCGAGGGCGATGGCGGGCAGCGGTCCAGGGACGACCCGCAGCCACCCGCCGCGCGGCAGCCGCGACCAGAGCAGCAGGACGAGGACCGTCAGCGCCCCGAGCAGCGCCGGATGGGTGTGCGGGTGGACGAGCTGGCCCGGCAGCTCGCGCAGGTTGTCGATCGCCGACTGCTGGGGGCTGCCGCCGAGCACCACGTGCACCTGCGCCAGGACGAGGACGACGCCGACGCCCGCGAGCATCCCGTGCACGACGGCGGGGGACACGGCGAGCGCGGTGCGGGCGACGCGGCTGGCGCCGAGCGCGAGCTGCAGCAGCCCGCCGAGCAGGGTGATCGTGCAGGTGGCACGCCAGCCGTAGGTCTGGATGAGACCGGCGACGATGACGGTCAGCCCGGCGGCGGGGCCGCTGACCTGCAGCGGCGATCCGCCGATCAGGCCGGCGACGATCCCGCCGACGACGGCGGCGATCAGGCCGGCGGCGACGGGGGCGCCGGAGGCGACGGCGATGCCGAGTGACAGGGGGATCGCGACGAGGAAGACGACGAACGAGGAGAGGAGATCGCGTCGCAGCATGGCGACACTAGGTGGTCTGGGAGTCACTCTACGTATATTCCCAGGATTGGCGCGGCTCCACCCCGAACACGGCGAGGGCCGCCGGACGATTCCGGCGGCCCTCGATGCGTGCGGTGTGTGCGTCGGCTGGTGCGGGGTGGCGCTGGTTCAGCGCCGGTAGTTCTCCCAGTCGTCGGCGGGCTGGCGGGACCCGTACGGGCCGGTGTCGTTCGGCTGGCCCTGGCCGCCCTGCGGGTAGCCGCCCTGCTGCGAGCCGCCGCCGTAGTAGCCGCCCGACCCGTAGGCCTGGGTGGCGTTCGGGTCGTACGCCTGCGTGGCGTTCGGGTCGTGCGGCGGGGAGAGCGGTTCGGAGGTGCCGTTGTAGCTGCTGCCGCTGAAGTCGCCGTAGGCGCCCGCGCCGCCTGGGGCCGCGCCGCCGGGAGCCGCGCCGCCCGGGGTCGCGCCGGAGCCGCCGTCCGCGCCGCCGAACGCGCCGAACGGCTCGCGGCCGCCGCCGTTCAGCGGGTCGTCGTAGCGGCCCGAGTCGCCGTAGGCGGGCGCCGTCGGGTACCCGTCGCTCTGCTGGCCCTGCCCGTATCCGGACGCGCCGCCGAGGCCCGAGTCGTACCCCTGCGTGGCGCCGGACGGGACTCCCGAGCCGATCCCAGGGTCGTATCCGCCGTTCTGGCCGGGCTTCGGCCACGGGCCGGTGTTGCTACTGCCGCCGGGCCCGCCGGGCCCGGAGCTACCCGTGCCGCCGGTGGTGCCGAACGAACCGGTGCTCAACGGGTCGCCGAGCGGATCGTTCAGGGAACCGCCGCCGTAGGAGCCGCCCGGATCGGACGACGCCGCCGGGCCCGCCGACCGCTGCCGGTCGTTCTGGATGCGCTGGAGCAGTTCGTCGACCGTCGGAAGCTTGTGGCCGTCGGTGTCGGTGCCGGACCCGCCGTGCGCCGCGGGTGCGGGTGCCGGAGGAGTGGGCGCCGGGGGAGCGGGCGCCGGGGGAGCGGGCGGACCGGACGGTTCGTCGGGACGGCCGAGGGGCAGCCCGAGCGGGTCGGACACGCGCGGGTCGCCGCCGCCGAGCGCGCCGCCGACTCCGCCGCCCGGTGCGGACGAGCCGAGGCCCATGTCGTAGCCGTCCTGGCGTCCTCCGGGAGGGGGGCCGGCGGCCGCGGCGGGACGGTTGCCCAGCGGGTCGGAGCCGTAGTCGCCGTAGCCCTGATCGTGGCCGCCGCCGTACTGGTCCTGGCCTTGGCCGCCGCCGCCGTACGGGTCGTGGCTCGGGGCGCCGTAGGACGGCTCGCCCGGACCGTAGTCGGACGCCGCCCCGTACGCGGGCTGAGGCTCCTGCCCGCCGTAGGGCGACTGCATGCCGGGGCCGCCGCCCTGCATTCCGGGACCGCCAGGACTGCCGGGGCCGTTCGCGCCGCCAAGGACGCCGGGCCCGCCCGGAGCGCCGGAACCGGTGAGGTCGGTGGGGATCGGGTCGAGCGCGGTCGAGCCCGGGTCCTGCCCGGTGAAGGGGGAACCGCCCTGGAAGCCGCCCTGGCCGGGCATCTGCTGGGGGCCGGTCCCGCCGCCCGGGCCGTGGCCGCCCGGGCCGCCGCCCATGCCGCCGAGCATCGGGCCGTCGGCGCCCATGGAGACCGGCTGGGTCAGGTTCGGCTGCGGCATGCCCGGCTGGTCGAACGGCGGCTGCTCCATCGGCGGCTGCTCGGCGGGCGCCTGCGCGTTCAGCGGGTCGGCGGCGGGGTCGACCTCGGCGCGGTCGCCGTCGTTGTCGTGCTGCCAGGGGAACTTGGGCTTGTCGAAGGTGATCGTCGCCCAGTAGTCGTCGTCCTCCATCTCGTCCGACGCCTGGGCGCTCGGGGCTGGAGGCGGCGGGGCCGGGGTGGTGGGCGCGGCGAGGGGGCCGCCGCCCGCGACGCGGCGGTCGTGGGCCGGCTCGGGCGGGCCCTGCGGAACCTGCGGGCCCTGACGGTCGTAGCCGTTCTCGTATCCGGCGTCGTAGCCGTCGTTGTACCCGTAGCCGTCCGGGCCGCCCATCTCCTCGTGCGGCTGGACTCCTCTGCGTCCGCGCGGCTGCGGCTCGTCGTCCATCCAGTCGTCGTCGTCGCGTCCGGCCCTGCTGGCCCGCAGGCCGAGGGCCACGAGGACGACCACGAGGACCACGACCACAATGAGGCCGAAGACCACGATGTAAGAAGTCATGCCACCACCCAATGCCTTGGCCCGGCGAGAGTTCCCGGCGCGGACCTCGGGTCCGCTCCGGCCGTCGCCGGTGGCCGGACGTCCTCGGGGGTCCGCCGGCCCGGCTTAGCCCGATTCTGTCCGACCGCTATGACCGTTGTCACACCCTTCGCGCACATTTACCCTCACACGGCGCGTGCCGATCGGCCGGTCGCGGCCGTCCGGTACGCCCCTGTCGGCTCCAGCCCCCCGGTGGGGTCCGCCCTGACCCGGTGCCCCTGAGGCTCCACGGTCAACGCGCCTACTAACCGCCGAAGTTCCCGGTGATCCGTCCCCGTCCCACCGTGTGCTCGGCGATGGCGGGCAGTGAGTCCTTCAGTGCCGCGCCGTTCTGGAACGGTGCCGGATCGTCCAGCGCATAGATGGTGAACCGGTACCGGTGCTGCTCTCCCTTGGGCGGGCACGGCGGTGCGTAGCCCGCCTTCTTGTCCGTGGTCAACCCTTCGACGGTCCTGTCCAGATTTGCTCCCTCGACGAGTTCGTTCACCGTCCCGTCGATGCCCGCGATCACCCAGTGGACGTAGGCGCCGCCGGACGCGTCCGGGTCGTCCATCACGATCGCGAACGACCTCGTCCCGGCCGGGGTGCCCGACCACCGCAGCGGTGGGGTCTTGCCCTGCCCGCCAGAGTACGTCGTGCAGCCGTACCTCGGGGGCAAGTCGCGCCCATCGCGGAAGACCGGGCTGGTCACCGTGAACCATTCCGACAGCTCGGCGCTCTTGTTCTGCGGCTGGCCGATCAGCCCGCAACCGCCCACGGTCCCGGCGAGGGCGAGCGCGCCCGCCGCGGCCGTGATCGGACGCCGGTCTCTGCTCATCATCGATTCGCTCCCGGGCGAGATCGTACGCCGCGCTCCGCCGGATCGCCGCCATCTCGGCCCGGCGTCTCGGCAGCCCGCGTCACGCCGCCGGCGCCCCCTTCCTCGTCCGCCCCAACGATAGGGCTTCGCGGGGAGTGGAACGCGCCTTTCGTCCCGCCGGGCGGCGGCGTCCCGGGCGCGGGGCCTGTGACGTTGGTCATGCGTGGTTTGTACGGTTCTGCCCCTAAAAATGGGAAGGAGTGGCGAGTTTCACAGCGCTACGGTCGTCCTTCTTTGCCGTGACGGGAAATTCCCATGTTCTTCCCATGGTTGTCATTGGTGCCCGGCACGATCATCAGGTAGCTTGTGAATGTCTTCACAAGCCGACCGTGACATTGGAGGCCGCAATGGCCAGGACCGCCGAGGGGACCCCTGGCGCTCCCCACATCCTCATCGTGGGTGGCGGCTATGTGGGCATGTACACCGCCCTGCGCCTGCAGAAGAAGCTGAAGCGCGAGCTCAGGCGGGGCGAGGTCAAGGTCACCGTCGTGGACCCCAACTCGTACATGACGTACCAGCCGTTCCTTCCCGAGGCCGCCGCCGGGAACATCTCGCCGCGGCACGTCGTCGTCCCGCTCCGCCGGGTGCTGCCGAAGTGCACCGTCCGCAAGGCGCGGGTCACCGAGCTGAACCACGACGAGGGCTGGGCGATCGTCCAGCCGCTGGCCGGGCCGCCGGAGCGGATCACCTACGACTACCTGGTCATGGCCGCGGGCGCGGTGCCGCGGCTGCTGCCGATCCCCGGGCTCGCCGAGAACGGCATCAGCCTGAAGACGGTCGGCGAGGCCATCCACCTGCGCAACCACGTCCTGGAGCAGCTGGAGATCGCCGAGTCGACCAACGACGAGGAGATGCGCCGCAAGGCGCTGACCTTCGTGTTCGTCGGCGGCGGGTTCGCCGGCGTCGAGGCCGTCGCCGAGCTTGAGGACATGACCCGCGACGCCACCAGGTACATGCGCAAGGTCACCCCGCAGGACCTGCGGTTCATGCTCGTCGAGGCGACCGGCCGCATCCTGCCCGAGGTCGGCCCCGACATGGGCCGGTGGACCGCCGAGCAGCTCCGCGGCCGCGGCATCGCCGTGAAGATGAACACCCTCCTCAAGTCGGCCGTCGGCGGGCGGATCGAGCTGTCGGACGGCAGCAGCTTCCAGGCCGGGACGCTGGTGTGGAACGCGGGCGTCAAGGCGTCGCCGGTCGTCCGGCAGGGTGACCTGCCCGTGGACGGGAAGGGCCGCGTCAAGGGCACCGAGTTCCTGACCATCGAGGGTCTCGTGCGCGCGTTCACCGCCGGCGACAACGCCGCGATCCCGGACCTGACGCAGGACGGCGAGTTCTGCCCGCCGAACGCGCAGCACGCCGTCCGGCAGGCCAAGGTGCTCGGCGACAACATCGTCCGGTCGCTGCGCGGGAAGACGCTCAAGCCGTACGTCCACGGCAACCTCGGCACCGTCGCGGGCCTCGGCCTGCACAAGGGCGTGGCGAACCCGCTCGGCTTCAAGCTGAAGGGGTGGCCCGCGTGGTTCTTCCACCGGACCTACCACGGCGCGATGGTCCCGACGTTCAACCGCAAGATCCGCGTGGTGGCGGACTGGACGCTCGCGCTGTTCCTCAAGCGCGAGACCGTCTCGCTCGCCACCGTCGAGCAGCCGCGCGCCGACTTCGAGCTGGCCGCCCTGGACGACGCCAGGGCGAAGGCCAGGATCGCCGAGGCCGCGGCCGCCGAGACGGAGGACACCGGGTCCGAAGCCGCCGAGACCGAGACCGCGGCCACCGAGACCGCGGCCTGACCCTCCTTCCGCTTGAGACGCCCCGGTCGCCGGTCATCCGGCCGCCGGGGCGTCCTGCTGTCCGGTGCGCGTGGAGGAGAATCGGTCCGTGCGAATCGGGATGCTCGGGCCGCTGGAGGTGGTCGGGGACGACGGCGCGCGCGTCCGGATCGGCGGCGCCCGGCTGCGGGCGCTGCTGACGCTGCTGGCGCTCGACCCCGGCGCCGCGATCCCCGCCGAGCGGATCATCGACGGGCTGTGGGAGGACGGCGTGCCGGGCGGCGCGCCGAACGCGCTGCAGTCGCTCGTCTCGCGGCTGCGCGCCGCGATCGGCCGGGACCTGATCGAGTCGCCGCACGGCGCGTACCGGCTCGTCCTGCCGCGCGAGGACGTCGACGTCCACGACTTCGAGGCGCGGGTGCGGGACGCGCGCCGCGCCGCCGCCCCGGACGCACGGTCGGCCGCGCTCCGCGAGGCCCTCGCGCTCTGGCGCGGCCCGGCCTTCGCCGACGCCGCCGCGCTCAGGTTCGCCGAAGCGCCCATCGCGCGCCTCGACGCGCTGCGCCGCGCCGCCCTGGAAGAGCGGCTGGACGCCGACCTCGCGACACGCCGCTCGCGGTGGGTCCCGGCCAGATCGCGCCGGCTCCCGTCGATCCGCTGGAGCGGCTCGTCTCGGCGCTGTCGGGCAGGCGCCTGCTCCTGCTGCTGGACAACTGCGAGCACCTGCTGGACGCCGCCGCCCGCCTCGCCGACCGGGTCCTGGCCGGATGCCCAGGCGTCCGGATCCTCGCGACGAGCCGCGAACCACTCGGCATCACCGGGGAGACGCTGTGGCCGGTCGAGCCGCTGGAGCCGCCGCCCCTGCCGGCGGGCCCGGAGGAGGCGCTCTCCTTCCCGGCCGTCCAGCTGTTCGCCGCGCGCGCCGCCGCCGTCTCGCCGGGCTTCGACGTCACCGGCGCCAACGTCGCGTCCGTCGTCCGGATCTGCCGCGCCCTGGACGGGATGCCGCTGGCGATCGAGCTGGCCGCGGCCCGGCTGCGGGCCCTGACGGCCGGCCAGGTCGCGGCCCGGCTGGACGACCGCTTCCGGCTCCTCGGCGCGGGCAGCCGCACCGCCCTGCCCCGCCACAGGACGCTGCGCGCCGTCGTCGAATGGAGCTGGGACCTCCTGGACGACGCGGAACGCACCCTGTGGATCCGCCTCGCCGTCTTCCCCGGCGGCGCGACCGCCGGCAGCGCCGAGGCCGTCTGCGCGGGCCCCGGCCTGGAACGCGCCGAGATCCCGGACGTCCTCGCCGCGCTGGTCGACAAGTCGCTCCTGACCGTCGCCGGCGCCGGTCCCCGCCCCCGCTACCGGATGCTCGACACGATCCGCGCCTACGGCCTCGAACGCCTCGCCGAGTCCGGCGGCGAAGACGCGGCCAGGCGGGCGCACGCGGAGCACTTCGCCCGGCTGGCCGACGACGCCGAGCCGCATCTGACCCGCGCCGACCAGCTGGTCTGGCTGCGCCGGCTGTCCGCCGAGCACGACAACACGTCCGCCGCGCTGCGCTGGGCGATCTCCGCCGGGGACGCGCCGCTGGCGATCCGGTTCTGCGCCGCCCTTGGCTGGTACTGGTTCCTGGACGGGCAGCTCGGCGAAGGCGCCGACAGCCTCGCCGACGTCCTCGCGCTGCCCGGCGTCCCCGCCGACCGGACCACCGCCCGCGCCCTCGCGCTCGGTGCCATGATCGCGCTCGACGGCCGGCACGCGGGCGAGCGGGCCGCGTCCTGGCTCGTCAGGGTCCGGGAGATCTGCTCCCGGTTGGACCGCGCGGAGCTGCACCCGGTGCTGCGGCTGACGCTGGAGATCGCCCGCCTGTACGAGGCCGGGTGGGACAGCGCGTCCGCCATGGCGGTCGACGCCCTCCTGGACGACCCCGACCCGTGGGTCCGCGGCCTGGGCCACTTCATCCGCGGCCAGATCGCCCACAACCTCGGCCGCGCCGACGAGATCGAGGACGACCTCGACCGCGCGCTCGCCGCGTTCCGCGAGTCCGGCGACCGGTGGGGCCTGTCGTTCGCCCTCGCCGCGCGGGCCGAGGTCCTCGCCCGCCGCGGCGACCACCGCGGCTCCGTCGCGGGCTACGCGGAGGCGCTGCGGCTGAACGCCGAGCTGGGCGGCGGCACCGCCGGGATCCTGCACATCCGCATGAAGCTCGCCAACGAGCTCGACCTCGCCGGCGAACGCGGCCGCGCCGAGGCGATGCTCCACGCCGCCCTCCGTGAACCCGGCGGCTTCTCCGGCCCGGAGGAGGAGGCCGGGCTGCACTACCAGCTCGGCGAGCTCGCGCGCCGCTCCGGCGACACGGCCGAGGCCGTCCGCCGCCTGACCCGTGCCGAGCGGCTCACCGAGGACCTGCCGGGGCCTTCGCAGTTCCGCGCCATGGTCCTGTGCTCCCGCGCCCAGCTCGACCTGGCCATGGGCGCCCTGGACGACGCCACCGCCCGCCTGGACGAGGCGCTGCGCGGGGCCGTCCGGGCACACGACCATCCGATCGTCGCGTACGTCCTGGCCGGGCAGGCCGAACGCGCCCGCGTCCTCGGCGACCCGGAGCGCGCCGCCGAACTCCTCGGCACGGCCGACGCCCTCCGGGGCACCCGCGACCTCTCGCTCCCGGACGTGCTGGCCATCGAGACCGCCGTCCGCGCGTCCCTGGACGAAGAACGCTTCGACGCCGTCTACGCCCGCGCCCGCACATCGACCCGGGCCCGCACCCGGGCCCGGGCTCTGGCCACCGTCCTGGCCGAGTTCCGACTAGCCGGAGAGGGAGGCGGGGAGGGGCGCTGACGCCGACGCCGACGCGTCAGCGGATGTTGGCGAACCGCTGGTTCATCTTGCCTGCCTTGCAGGTCCAGACGGTGGTGAGCGCGCCATTGCGCTTGGACGCCCCCGAGATGTCGAGGCATTTCCGTGCGTGCCGGCTGACGAGCTGGCGAAGCGGCGTGTACCAGAACAGCTGGGGACGGTAGTTGTCGCCGTATTTCGCGTTGCGGCACTGCCGTTGCCTGACCGCGCCGCCGTTCTTCACGCCCTCGACCGTCAGGCACAGGCCGCTGTGACGGTTCTGGACGGCGTAGATGTAGTGGCGGGTCGTTCCGCTTCCGGTGGACTGGATCAGCCACAGGGCCCATTGCGCGTTCGCCTGCTTGACGCAGGTGTACTGGTCTGCCCGTGTGCCGGACTTCTTCGACCAGCCGGGGATCTCCAGGCATTTCTTGGAGTGCTGGACGCGCAGCCTGGTCCACGGCGGGCGCGCGTCGGCGGCCAGGTCGCTCGACTTCGCGCCCGTCCTGGGATCCGTGACGACCGGGGACGGCACCGTGACCGTCCGCTCCGCCGCGCCGGGCGCCGGATGCGGTGCGCCGGACGCGGTGGCCGTCCCCGGGACCGAGGCTCCCAGTGCGGCTCCGGCCGTCAGCGCCGCGCCGAGGACTCTGATCGCTCTCATGCCTGCTCCGTGATCGGGAGGAACGGTTCAGCGATCATCGAAACGGGGCGGTGTCTCGCGCCCGCCTCACGCGCGTCGTGCTGGCGTCTCCGCGGTCACCTCTCGGCCGCCTCCCGGCCGTCTCCGGCGGTCGTCAGAGCGTCACGAAGAATGTCCGAACTTCCCGTCCCGACGTCCGGCGTCGGGCGTGCCGCACACCACGTAAGCCGACGGTCCGGCCCGGCTCGGTCGGCAGGTCTCGGGTGCCGGGCATGGCGGCGGCCCGGCCCGGCGGTCTCTGGTACCGGTGGGCCGGGCCGTCGGCGCGGCCGGGGTCAGGCGCGCTTCTTGAAGGCGCGGAGGGAGAGCGGGGCGAAGACCAGGGAGATCCCGACGCCCCAGGCCAGCGCGATCAGGGAGTGTTCGAGGACGGGGCCGCCGACCAGCAGGCCGCGCATCGCCTCCACCAGGTGCGTCACCGGGCTGTTGTCCATCACCCAGGCCACCGGGCCGGGGATGCCGTCGGTCGACTTGATGAACGCGGTGCTCAGGAAGCTCAGCGGGAAGATCACCACGAAGCCGAAGATCTGCACCTTCTCCGGCTCGTTGACCTTCATCGCGATGTAGACCGACGTCCAGGAGAACAGCACGGCGAACGCCAGCAGCAGGACGAACGCGGTGAGCAGCGCGAACACGTTCGTCTCGACCCGGAAGCCGATCGCGAAGCCGACCGCGAGCAGGATCGTCATCGACCACGCCTGCTTGGCGGTGTCGGCGATGATCCGTCCGGCGAGCGGGGCGCTGCGCGAGATCGGCAGGCTCCGGAACCGGTCGAAGACGCCCTTGGTGATGTCGGTGTTGAGGCCGAAGCCGGTGCTCATCCCCGCGAACAGGGCGTTCTGCGCGATGATGCCGGGGATCACGATCGGCAGGTACGCGTCGACGCTGCCCTCCATCGCGGGGCCGAACACGTACGCGAACAGCAGCACGAACATGATCGGCTGGATGGACAGGTCCAGCAGTTCCATCGGGTTGTGCTTGATCTGGACCAGGTTGCGCCAGGCCAGGGTCATCGTGTTGCGCAGGGCGGTGCCGGGCGCGACCCGCTTGGACAGCTCCTGCGGCGCGAACGTCGCGGTGGTCATGCGGACGCCCCTTCCTTGTCTGCGGCCTGCTTCTTGGCGGACTGGGCGAGCTCGTCGGCCTCGGCGTCGATGTCGTCGGTGTGGTGGCCGGTGAGCGCGAAGAACACCTCGTCCAGGCTGGACTTGCGCAGCGACAGCTCGCCGACGGCCACCCCGGCGTCGTCGAGGCGGCGGACGACCGCGGGCATCAGCTGCGGGTCGGTGATCGGGGTGCTGATCAGGCCGTCGCGGATCTCGGGGACGGCCTCGGCCAGCTCGCCGACGATCTTCGCCACGGTGTCGAGGTCCGGCGCGTTGATCGGCCGCACCTCCAGCACCTGCCCGCCGACCTGCGCCTTCAGCACGTCGGACGTGCCGTGCGCGATGGCCTGGCCGCGGTCGATCACGATGATGTCGTCGGCCAGCTGGTCGGCCTCCTCCAGGTACTGCGTGGTCAGCAGTACGGTGACGCCGTCGGCGGTCAGGCCGCGGACGATGTCCCAGAGGCCGTTGCGGGAGCGCGGGTCGAGGCCCGTGGTCGGCTCGTCGAGGAACAGGATCTGCGGGCGTCCGACCAGGCTCGCCGCGAGGTCGAGACGGCGGCGCATCCCGCCCGAGTACGTCTTGGCGGCGCGTTCGGAAGCGTCGGTGAGCTGGAAACGCTCCAGCAGCTCGGCGGCCCGCGCCTTGGACTGGCGCCGCGGTATGCCGAGGAGGCGGCCGATCAGCACGAGGTTCTCGGTGCCGGTGAGCATCTCGTCGACCCCGGCGTACTGGCCGGTCAGGCCGATGAGCTGGCGCACCTTGTGCGCCTCCTTGACCACGTCGTACCCGCCTACCCTGCCGCTGCCCGCGGTCGGCTCGATCAGCGTGGCGAGGATCCGGGTCATGGTGGTCTTGCCGGCGCCGTTCGGCCCCAGCACGCCGAGGACCGTGCCCGGCTCCGCCGTGAGAGAGACGCCCGCCAGCGCCTGGGTCTCACCGAACCGCTTCTCCAGGCCTTCGGCCTGGATCGCGTACGTCATGTGATCTCCTAGGTGTGTTCGTTCGCCGGACGTCTTCACCCCTCCGAAGAGGGACCAGCCAAGGTATGCGGTGTCCGGGGTGGTTTGCATCCAGTTATTTCGCCGCCCCTGCCCAGCTTCGCCGGCGGCGCGAGAAGCGCCCACAACATCGCATGGACCACTGACAGAACGCTGAGATGCCCGCCTTTTGTGCCCGGGATCTGGCGGTTCGCACTCGGCGAAGGCAACGGGAGGGGGCCTCCGGCGTTCTAAACTCGCGGTGTGACGTCGGTGCGGCGCAGTCACCAGGGGAACGGCGGGGGGCCGCACCCCCCGCGTTTGCGGCCGCCCGAACACCGTGTGTCGCGCCGCGCGATCGCGCACTGGGCGATCGAGTACCTGCTGCTGTGGGGCCTCGCGTTCGGCCTCGCGCTGGGCGTCGCCGCCTGGGCCGGCGACGCGGGCTGGGACGGGATGCCCGGGTGGCTGTCGGGACGGATCGGCTGGCTGCCCTACATCGTCGGCACCGCCGGGCTGCTGATCGTGACGGTCGCGCCCGTCTGGCGGTACCGCGTCCACCGCTGGGAGGTCAGCGCCGACGTCGTCTACACGCGGACGGGCTGGTTCAGCCGCGAATGGCTGCTGGTGCCCGTCGGACGGATCCAGACCGTCGACACCGAGCAGGGCTGGATCGAACGGATGCTGGGCCTCGCGACGATCGAGGTGAACACGGCGTCGCACACCGGGTCGTCCGAGGTCGCGGGCCTTCCGGTGGACGTCGCGACCCGCCTGGCCGAGGACCTCGCGCACCGCGCCCACGACCTCCGCGACGACGCCACGTGAACATCCGAGACGGCGACCCCGCCCCCGACCCCGCCGCGCAGCACGACCGGACCGCCGATCCTTCGTCCAACGGCCACTCCGATGACGACGCCACTTCTGCCACATCTGCCACGTCCGCTACATCGGCGACCTCTGCGTCCTCTGCCACTCCGGCTACTTCCGCCACTCCCGCCTCAGCCAAACCGACTTCCAATGGGACGCGGTCGCCGGAGATCGGGCACGGGCAGCGGCTGCATCCGCTGACCTTCGTCGTCGGCGCCGTCCGGGAACTCATCGCCCTGGTCGCCGCCGGCGCGACGGGGCTCCTCGTCGGCGGGCTGTCCACGGCCTTCTACTTCACTCTCGTCGGGCTCGCGTTCGGGCTGCTCTTCCACGTCGTGAGCTGGGTGACGTTCACGTACGTCCTGTACGGCGACCGCATCGAACTCCGCCGGGCGCTCATAGGACGGTCGGTCAAGAGCATCCCGCGCGACCGGATCCGGGGCGTGGACATCAGCGCGTCCCTCCCGCATCGGCTGCTCGGGCTGGCGGTCGTCCACATCGACGCGGGCGCGGACGGCGGCGAAGGGGCCCTGAACGCCGTCTCCCGGCAGGAGGCCGAACGGCTCCGCGGGATCCTCCTGGCCCGGGACGCGCCCGCGCCGCCGCGCCGCGTCCTCGCCCGCATGCGCCGCCGCTGGTACGTGTACGCGCCGCTCAGCGGCGCGTACCTGCTCACGCCGTTCGCGCTGGCCGGCAGCCTCCTCGGCACCGTCTACAACCTCGGCGACGACCTGGGCCTCATCACGAGGGAACGGGTGGAGAACCTCGGCCACGACGTGGTGGGCCTCCCCACCGCCCTCGCCGTCGCGCTGGCCATCCTCGCGCTGATGGCCATGCCGGTCATGTCGGTAATCGCCTTCACGCTGTTCAACTGGGACTTCACCGTCCACGAGCGGGACGGCTCCGTCGTCGCGGAGCGCGGCCTCGTCACCCGCCGCAGCGTCTCCCTGGAGCGCAGGCGGCTGCGCGGCGTCGAGCTCGCCGACAACCCGTTCGAGCGCATGGCCGGGGTGACCCGCCTCGGCGCGCTCATCACCGGCCTCGGCGACGTCGCCCACCGTGGGCGGCTCCTGCCCGCCGCGCCGCGCACGGTCGCCGAGTCTCTCGCGGCCCGCGTCGTCGGCAACGTGCCGGGCCCCCTGATCGCGCATCCGCCGGCCGCGCGGGGCCGCCGGCTGGTCCGCGCCGTGGCGCCCGCGGCCGGGGTCGCCGTGCTGGCCGTCCTCGCCGGTCAGCTCTGGGTCGCCTACGTGTGCGCGGTGTTCGCCGTGCTCGCCGTCCCGCTCGGCCTGGACCGCTACCGCCAGCTCGGCCACGCCACCGACGGGGAACGCCTCAGCGTCCGCTCCGGCACGCTGCGCCGCCGCCAGGTGGTCGTCGAGCACGACGCCGTCATCGGGTGGCGCATCCGCCGGACCCTGTTCCAGCGCAGGCTCGGCCTGGCGACGCTCTTCGCGGCCGTCGGCGCCGGCGACGGCGGCTACTCCGCGATGGACATGGCCGAAGAGGACGCCGTGGCCCTGGCCGCCGGGATCACCCCCGCCTGGCTGACGCCGTTCCTGGAGGCTCCGCCCGACGCCCGCCCCTGACCCGCGTACGGGCCGGGCCGCGCCGGGGTGCCTACTCGGGGCGGCGGGCGCCGAACATGATCTCGTCCCAGGACGGCACGGAGGCGCGCTTGCCCTTCGCCTTGCGGCGCCGCGCCGGACGGGGCGCGGCCGGCGGCTCGCCGTTCGCGGCCGCCGCCGGAGCGGGCGATGCGGGCGCGGGCTTCTCCTGCGCCGCCGCGGGCATGGCGGGACGGCCCGCCGGCTTCTTCTTCGCCGGAGTCCGCGGAGACTGCCGCTGGGCGGGACGCTGCGACGCCGCGGGCTTCTTGTCCCGCGCGGGCTTCTCGTCCTCGGCGGGCTCGGGCGACGCGGGCGTGGCTGCGGGCGTGGCTGCGGGCGTGGGCTTGGTCTTGGGCTGCGGGCTCGCGTCGGACGCCTTCTCGGCCGGCGCGTCCTGCGCGGTCTCCTGGTCGTCGTCGGTCTCGTCCAGGTCCTCTTCGGACGCGTCGCCGCGCTCGTCGGCGGCCTCGTCCGCCTGAGCCGTGTCGCGCTCGTCGTCCTCCTGGGGGTGGACGGTCTCGTCCTGCGGGCCCTCGTCCTCCTGAACGGCGGCCTCGGGCGTCTTCTCGTCGTCCTGGGGCCGGGCGGGCCCGGTCGCGGGCGTGGCCTCCCGTCCGACGGCGGCTTCCGGCTGCTCGTCGGTCTCGCTCGGCGGAGGGGTTTCGGCCGTCCGTGCCGCCTCGCGGGGCTCGACCGTTTCGGGCTGGCGGGACGTGTCGCGCCCCAGCGCGGTCTCGCCGCCCTCGGCCGCGGCCGGTTCCACCGGGTCGCGGGTGCCAGTGGGACGGAGCGACGCCGGCGCGCCACCGGCGGCGGGTCCGGGGCGATCGTCCGCTTCGCGGGGCTGGACGGCCTCGCGCAGCGCGGCGGTCTCGCCCGGCTGCTGGAACGGGCCCCGAGGCTCGGCCACGCGGCCGCGTTCGGCGGCGTGGCCGCGGGGCTCGGCGGCGCGGAGCGGTTCGGGCGCGGCGGGCGGCTGTTCGCGCACAGGCGGCTGCTCGCGCACGGCAGACCGCTCGTATGCGGTGGGCTGCTCGTACGCGGCGGGCCGTTCGTACGCGGCGGGCTGCTCGGGCTCGGCGGGCAGGCCGCGGGGAGCCGGGTCGCGGTCGCTGGACACGACCTTCATCGCGGGACGGCGCGGCACGAGCGGGGTGACGGTGTCGGAGAGCGGCTCGTCGTCCCAGTCGACCGCGGTGAGGCGCGCGGCGATCTCGTCCAGCGGGGAGACGTGGCGGCGGCGCGGGTCGAACGTCCACTCGGCGGCGTGCGGGCGGCCGTTGTCGAAGAAGGAGAGGCGGACGCGCCAGGTGTTGTCCTCGCACTTCCAGGAGTCCCATTCGACCTCTTCGAGGTCGACGCCGCCGCGGCCGAGACGTTCCTCGACGGTCTCGCCGAGCGGCGGGCCGGGGGCCGACTCGCCAGGACGCCGGACGGCGACGCGTTGCGCCTGCTGTGCCATGTATTCGCGTTCCTGCAGGACCGGGCCCTCGAACCAGCGGACGCGTTCGACCGGGATACCCGCCGACTCGGCGATCTCCTCCGCGGTCTCGCCGGAGCGGATACGGGCCTGGATCTCCTTGGGGCGCAAGGGACTCTCCACTTCGATCTCGAACTGGCCGAGGCGGGAGAAGTGCCCACGGACCGCGGCGCGGAGCCGGTCGTCGACGGGCAGCGTGAACCGGGTGCCTCGGCCCGCGGTGGCCAGGACGAGGTACGTACCGTCCTCGCTGACCGCGACGAGGCGCAGCTCCTGCATGCGTGTCCTTCCTGCCCTGTCTTGATGGCACGGAGGACCTCGGACCCGGCCTGCCGTGCTCTCACCGGCCGGCCGTCCGATGCCCACCGAGGGCGCATGCGTGCCCTTCCCCCGGGTCCCGAGTCTCTCTTTCGGACACACCTGCTGCCAGCACCGTACCCGGCATGTCCGAACATCGCCGCTCTCGAAGCCCCCTCCACGAGGTCGAAGAGGGCACCTGACCAAGCTTGCCGGTGAGGCGACCGGCGGGGCGTCGCCCAGCCTGATTCTTGTCCATCTTTTTCCTCACTGTGCCTGACGGGCGGGCGCGACTCCAGCGGTTCGACGTTGCGAGCGTCACGTTCGCGGACGGAACAACCCGGATGTCCTGGTTAGTTCATGCTCCGGGGATTCGACGGCGATGGACGGGCGACGGACAGGGGTGAGCAGGGGCATGCCGCGCAAGCTGCCGGATGTCAGCACGACGCAGCTGATCGCGAGTGCGGCGGCGACGGCGGCCGCGGCTCTCGGGGCGTCCTACCTGGGGGTGTACGGGACGATCATCGGCGCGGCGCTGATGAGCGTGATCTCGACGGCGGGTTCGGCGGTCGGCAAGCACTATCTCGACCAGGGCCGGGAGCAGATCAAGGAGCTGTCTCACGTGCAGACGGCGGCGCGGCGCCGGGACGTCGCGGAGGGCGCGGCGGACGAGGCGACCAGCGCCGACCCGACCCGCACGGCGACGTGGTCCGGCGACCCGAACGCCACCCGATTCGACCCCCGGTCCGGCCCCCGGTCCGGCGGCGACCCGAACGTGACGCGGCTCGACTCGGCGTCGAGCGGCCGCTTCCCCGGCGGCGACCCGAACGCCACGCGCCGCGGATCCCCGTTCGGCGGCGCAGACCCGAACGCCACGCGGCTGGACCCCGTGGACGCCGTCGCCGCGTCGCTCGCCGAGGCGGCGGGGGAGGACGCGGTGCGCCAGGTCGTCCGGCGGTCGGCGTGGGAGAACACGGTCGAGTGGGCCAAGGCGCATTGGGTGAAGCTGGTGGTGTCGTCGGCCGCGGTGTTCGCCATCGTGATCGGCGGGATCACGCTGTACGAGGCGACGACGGGGCAGCCCATCGGCAAGGCCGGCAACGGGCTCACCGTCACGAACGTGCTGGGCGGCGGCGGTGGCGGGCAGACGGACGACGAGCCGTCTCCGGGCCCGTCCGGCAGCCCGACGGACACGGGCGCCACTCCGGGCGAGACGCCGACCGGCGGCGGGCCGTCCACGCAGCCGACCACGCCGGACGGTCAGCCGACGACGCAGCCGACCGAGCAGCCGACGGGCCAGGAGCCCACGACCCCGCCGACCTCGTCGGGGCCGACGCCTCCGAACACGCCGGCGCCCACCGGAGGTCCGCCGGACGGTGGCGGCGGCGAGCAGGGCGGCACCGACCCGCAAGGCCGGACCGCACCCGCTAACTAGCCGGTTCCGCAGCTTCCGTCGCCTTCAGCCTTAGTCGCCGAAGACCTGTTTCGTGTACGGGTTGGCGAAGCGGCGGCCGGGATCGAGCTCGTCCCGCAGGGCCCGGAAGTCGCCGAACCTCGGATACACCTTCTCCAGGTACGCGGCGTCGCGCGTGTGGAGCTTGCCCCAGTGCGGACGCCCGTCGAGCGCGGTCATGAGGTCCTCGACGCCGCGGAAGTACTCCTCGTGCGCGTCGCGATGGTAGACGTGCACGGCGATGAACGCGCTGTTCCGTCCGTGTGCCATCGACAGCCAGGCGTCTTCGCGGGGAAGCGTCCGGACCTCGATGGGGAAGCTGATCCGCCAGTTCCGCCGCTCGAACAGGGCGCGCAGTTCGCGCAAGGCCGGGACGAGCTCCTCGCGCGGGATCGCGTACTCCTGCTCCTTGAACCGGACGGTACGCGGGCTGGTGAAGACCTTGTACGAGGTGTCGCTGTAGGCGCGCGCCCCGAGGGCCTTTGCGGAGACGCCGTTCACGAACGGCGTTGTAGCGGGCGCCCGGTGCGTCAGCCGGTTGACGGCTCCGAACACCGTGTTGGACAGGAACCGGTCGTCCAGCCAGTGCCTGAACCTGGACAGCGGCTCCGCGGGCCCCTCGACGCGGTTGTTGCGCTTGGTCAGGCAGCCCTCGGTGTGCGGGAACCAGTAGAACTCGAAGTGCTCGTTGGCGGTGTCGAACTCGTCCAGGCGGGCGAGGACCTCGTTCCACTTCATGGGCTCTTCCTGGGCCCGCAGGAGGAACGATGGAACGGTCCGCCAGGTGATCGCGGTGACGACGCCGAGCGCGCCGACGCCCGCGCGCGCCGCGTCGAACAGGTCGGGGCGCTCCTCGCGCGAGCAGGTCACGACGGCGCCGTCGGCGAGGACGAGTTCGAGCGCGGCGACCTGGGAGGCGAGCCCGGCGGCGTCGCGTCCGGTGCCGTGCGTGGCGGTCTGCAGGGCGCCGGCGACGGTCTGCTCCTGGATGTCGCCCATGTTGGCCAGTGCGAGGCCGTGCTCGTCCAGGACGCGGTTGAGCGCGTGCAGCGGAAGCCCGGCCTCGACGGTGACGAGCCCGGACGCCGTGTCGACCGAGCGGACGGCCGTGAGCCCGGCGGGACGCAGCAGAACGCCCTCCGTGACGGCCGCGCCCGTGAACGAGTGGCCCGTGCCCGTCATGCGGACCGTGAGGCCGTCCTCGGCGGCCGTCCGCACCGCCGCGGCCACCTCGCCCGCGGTCCGCGGCGTCACGACGCGATGCGGCGTGGCCTGCTGGTTTCCCGCCCAGTTCTGCCATTTCTGGTTGGTCACGGGGGACATGCCGCGACTCTACTCGGCCGACGTTCATGAGGAAAATTCATGTTCGCCGCCGCACGGCGGGTCAGAGCAACAAACCCGGCGATACCGTGGGCACCACCCGGCCCATGATCCCGTTACATCTGGGAAAGGGGTGACAAGGCGGGTAACCGTCCGTAGCGACAGTCGTTGGGAAATGTTGTGGCTCCTCCATCAGCACCGCGCACCGAGCCCGACGCGCGACCCCGCAGGCCGAGGCCGGAGAAGAAGCAGCGGAGGCCGCAGGGGACGGACGCGCGTCCCGGGACGCGCGGCCGCGGCCGGGGCCTGCCGCTCGCCGTCGCCGGTATCGCGGTCCTCGCCGTCGCCACCGCGTCCGGCGGCGTGGTCGCGGCGCTGACCACCGAGAAGGCGGAGCCGGCCGCGTCCGACTCCTCGCGGGCGCAACCGCCGCCGAGCGTGCCGCCCGGCGACCCGGTCAACGTGGCCACCGGCGGGCAGGTCGCGCCGCTCCGGCGCGTGGTGCCGCCCGACGTGCTGGCCGTCGGCCGCGGCCCGATCCCCGCGGCCAAGATCAAGAAGATCGCGACGCTGGGCCGGGTCAGGGACGTCGCGCCGGTCGCGGGCGGGGCCGTCCAGCTCCAAGGACGCCAGATCAACACGTTCGCCGTCGACCCGTCGGCGTTCCGCTCGTGGACGCCGCCCGGGACGGCCAAGGACAACGGCCTCTGGGAGGCCCTCGCCGCCGACCGGTTCGTGGTGTCCCCGGCCGCCGCCGAGCAGCTGCGCCTCAACCGGGGCATGCGGTACCCGGTGATCGGACGGACGATGCCCAACCTGACCATGGGCGGCGCCGGGCCCCTCGGCCTGCCCGGCATCGACATGCTCGTCAGCGAGACCTCGGGGAACCAGATGGGGCTCGTCCCGAACGTCGCGATCCTGGTCAACGCGCCCGGCGTGAGCCCGGCCAAGGTCGTCAAGGCGGTGACGAAGGTCCTCGGCCCCGGCACGAACGTCGTCAACCTGCACGACTACCAGACGCCCGGGGACGGCGGACGTCCGAGCAGCTACCTGGACCTCTACAAGCAGGCCGCCAGGCAGTGCCGCGGCCTGTCCTGGACGGTCCTCGCCGCGATCGGCCAGGTCGAGAGCGACCACGGGCGCAACGCGGGCCCGTCCAGCGCGGGCGCGCTCGGCCCGATGCAGTTCATGCCCGCGACGTGGCGGGCGTACGGCGTGGACGGCGACCGCGACGGCAAGGCCGACATCATGAACCCCTACGACGCCATCCCCGGAGCGGCCAAGTACCTGTGCGCGAACGGTGCGGGACGGGGCGGCAAACAGCTCTACACAGCGGTGTTCCAGTACAACCACGCCCACTGGTACGTCCAGAAGGTACTCAGCTTGGCCAAGGCGTATGCCGCGAGGTTCAGCTGATTGGATGGAGACATGACTTCGCGCGCGCGCGCAACGACGCCGTCGTATGACGCGTTGCTCCTGCTGTCCTTCGGGGGCCCGGAGGGGCCCGAGGACGTGATCCCGTTCCTGGAGAACGTGACCCGTGGCCGGAACATCCCACGGGAGCGGCTGAAAGAGGTGGGGGAGCACTACTACCTGTTCGGCGGCGTCAGCCCCATCAACCAGCTGTGCCGCGACCTCAAGGCCGCCATCGTGGCCGATTTCGCCGCCCACGGCGTGGATCTGCCCGTCTACTGGGGCAACCGGAACTGGACTCCCTACCTGGCCGACACCGTCCGGCAGATGAAGGCGGACGGTATCCAGCGGGCGGCGGCGTTCGTCACGTCCGCCTACAGCGGCTACTCCACGAACGACCAGTACCTTGCCGACATTGCGCGCGCGCGCGACGAGATACCGGACGCGCCTGAGATCGACAAGCTGCCCGTCTACAGCGACAGGCCCGGCTTCGTCGAGCCGTTCGTCGACGCGACGAAGGACGCTCTGAGCCGTCTCCCAGAGGACGCACGACTGGTCTTCACCGCGCACAGCGTCCCGCTGTCGCAGCCCAACCGGGACCTGTACGCCGACGAACTGGAAACAGCCGCGCGGACCGTCGCGCAGAAGGCGGCCCCTGGAACGCCGTGGGAGCTCGTCTACCAGAGCCGCAGCGGCCCGCCGACGCAGCCCTGGCTGGAGCCGCAGATCACCGACCATCTGGAGCGGCTGCACGGCGAGGGCGTCCGCGCCGTCGCGGTCGTCCCGATCGGGTTCGTGTCCGACCACATGGAGGTCAAGTACGACCTCGACGTCGAGGCCGCGGAACGGGCCGCCGAACTCGGCGTCGCGTTCGCGCGGGCCGCCACCCCCGGCGCCGACCCGCGCTTCGCCGCCCTGCCCCGCCACCTCCTGACGGAGGCCCGATGAGCCCGGCGAGGCCAGACGCCCCCGGCGCCGACCCGCGCTTCGCCGCCCTGCCCCGCCACCTCCTGACGGAGGCGCGATGAGCCTGGCGGACGAGCTGCTGGAGCTGGCCGCCGCGACCGCGCGCGAGGCCGGCCGGATGCTGGTCGACAAGCGCCCGGCGGACGGCCCGGACGTCGTCCAGACCAAGTCGTCCCCGACCGACGTCGTCACCCGCATGGACCGCGCCGCCGAGCGGCTGATCATCGAGCGGATCCGGGCGGCCAGGCCCGACGACGCGTTCCTCGGCGAGGAGGGCGGCGACCACGCCGGGCGCAGCGGCGTCCGCTGGGTGATCGACCCCATCGACGGGACCGTCAACTACCTCTACGACCTGCCCGACTGGGCGGTCAGCATCGCCGCGGAGGTGGACGGCACGGCCGTCGCCGGAGCCGTGGAGATACCGCGCAGGGGCGAGTCGTACACGGCCGTACGCGGGGCGGGCGCCGTCCAGCACACCGCGTCCGGCACGCGCGAACTCCGCGTGAATTCTCGGGTGCCGCTCGCCAAGGCGCTGGTGGCCACGGGGTTCGGCTACGCGTCCGGACGGCGCGCGCGGCAGGCGCAGGTCCTCACCGGCGTGCTGCCGAACGTCCGCGACATCCGGCGCGGCGGCTCCTGCTGCGTCGACCTGTGCTCGCTCGCGGCCGGCCGGGTCGACGCCTACTACGAGCGCGGCGTCCAGGCATGGGACATCGCCGCCGGCGGGCTGATCGTCCGGGAGGCGGGCGGACGCGTCGAGGGCCTGCACGGCGCCGCGCCCGGCCCGGAGCTGACCGTCGCCGCGGGCCCGGGCACCTTCGAGGCCCTGCACGACCTCCTGGCCCCGCTCGACCCCCTCGGCGATCTTGACGATCTCGACGACCTCGGCGGCTGATCCGGGACGGAGAACGGGGAGCCCGGGACCGCCGCGGTCCTGGGCTCCCCGTGTCGTTCGCGCGGCTTCAGTCGCAGCGGGGTGGCTCCACGCCGATGTCGTTGTTCGCTGCGATCCGGCGCAGGTCGTTGATCTCCTCCTGGCGGATGTCCGCCAGGTAGGTGTCTCCCTCTGCGTGGGCGCTCCGCAGCGACGCGTACGCGTCGTCTAGTCGCTGCTGGATCATGCGTGTCAACTCGCCCATGGGCCTCCTCCCGGATCGTGCCCATGCCTACCCAGGCCTAGGCTGAAGGTAAACCCGAACGTCGATGCAATTTTCGCGGATTCTTGCGCCCGCGCCACCGCGGCGCGGACAACGATCATCTGAACAGGTGTTTACGGGCGTCTTACGTCGTCCGTGGCATATCTGGAGCCCGGGACGGCCCGCGTCCCGGCCATGGAGGGGGACCCCGTGCGTGTTCTAGTCGTCGAGGACGAGCGTGTGCTCGCCGACGCGATCGCCACCGGCCTGCGCAGGGAGACGCTGGCCGTCGACGTGGCCTACGACGGCGCCGGCGCGCTGGAACGGGCCGGCGTCAACGAGTACGACGTGATCGTGCTGGACCGCGACCTCCCCAGGGTCCACGGCGACGACGTGTGCAAGCAGCTCGTCGCGCAGCGCTACCCGGCGCGGATCATCATGCTGACCGCCGCGGGCGAGCTGGACGACCGCGTCGAGGGCCTGTCCATCGGCGCCGACGACTACCTGGCCAAGCCGTTCGCGTTCGCCGAGCTGATCGCCCGGGTGCGGGCCCTCGGCCGGCGCGCCGCCGCGCCGCTGCCGCCCGTCCTGGAGCGCGCCGGGATCAGCCTCGACCCGGCCCGCCGGGAGGTCGCGCGGGACGGCCGTCCGGTCGAGCTGACCCGCAAGGAGTTCGCCGTCCTCGAGGTGCTGCTCAGCGCGGACGGCGCCGTCGTCAGCTCCGAGCAGCTCCTGGAAAAGGCCTGGGACGAACACATCGACCCGTTCACGAACGTCGTCCGCGTCACGATGATGACGCTGCGCAAGAAGCTCGGCGACCCCCCGGTGATCGAGACCGTGCCCGGCGTGGGATACCGGCTGTGACCGCCGAGCCCGCGCCCCGCAACGGCCCGGAGCAGTCCGGCGGCGGCGGTGCCGGCGGCCCGTGGCGGCGTCCGGGCCCGCAGCAGGTACCGCAGCCGGCCGCCGCCCCCAAGGGCATGTGGCACGGAGACGGACGGACGTTCGGCGAGAAGGCGCTGCCCCGCATGAGCGTCCGGCTGCGCCTCACCCTCCTGTACGGGCTGCTGTTCTTCATGGCGGGCGCGCTGCTGCTGTTCGTGATGTCGGTGCTGATGGCCGACATCCTCGGCAGCGTCAAGGTGATCGGCCTCAACCTGTCCGACGAGGAGGCCGCCGCGCTGCAGCGCCAGTTCGTCGAGCAGACGATGCGGCAGCTGGTCGGACGGTCCCTGCTCGCGCTCGGCGGCGTCGGGGTGATCACGCTGGTGCTGGGCTGGTTCGTCGCCGACCGGGCGCTCAGCCCGCTGCAGCGGGTCACCACCACGGCGCGCCGCCTGTCGGAGAGCACGCTGCACGAGCGGATCGCGCTGGAGGGCCCGGACGACGAGATCAAGGAGCTCGCCGACACCTTCGACGCGATGCTGGAGCGGCTCGGGATGGCGTTCGACTCGCAGCGCCGGTTCGTCGCGAACGCGTCCCACGAGTTGCGCACCCCGCTCGCGATCAACCGGACGCTGCTGGAGGTCGCGCTCGGCGACCCGGACGTCTCCGACGACCTGCGCGCCGTCGGCCGGACGCTCCTGGCCACCAACGCCAGGCACGAGCGGCTCATCGAGGGCCTGCTGCTGCTCGCCCGCAGCGAACGGGAGCTGGCGACCCGCACCCCGGTCGACCTGGCGGAGGTGGCGACGACGGTGCTGGAGCACTCGGCGCGCCGCGACCACGACGCCGAGGTGTCCGTCCATCCGGAGCTGACGTCTGGGAAGGCGCTCGGCGACCCGGTGCTGCTGGAGCACCTGGTGTCCAACCTCGTCGAGAACGCGATCAAGCACAACGTGGAGGACGGCGGCGAGCTCTGGATCCGCACCGGGATGCTGGAGGGCTACGCCACGATCCAGGTCGAGAACACCGGCCCCGCCGTGCCCGCCTACGAGGTGGAGCGGCTGTTCGAGCCGTTCCGGCGGCTGAACGCCGACCGCGTCGAGTCGGCGAAGGGCGCCGGGCTCGGATTGTCGATCGTGCGGTCGGTGGTGCTGGCGCACCGCGGCGCCGTGTACGCGGCGCCGCGTCCCGGCGGCGGGCTGATCGTCACCGTCCGCCTCCCGGCCGACCGCCCGCCCCCTATTTGAGCGCGGCGGTCGCCACGGTCGGGTCGCCGTCGTAGTCCAGCTCCAGGCCGACGTACTTGCCGTCCCTGCGGATCGCGGCCGTACCGGTGTTGACCAGGGGGACGAGGGCCATGTCGTCCAGCGCCGTCTTCTCGGCCTGCTGGAACAGGGTCGTCCGGGCGCCGGCGGACTGCGTCCTGAGCGCGGTGGAGATCAGGTTGTCGAAGTTCGTGTTCTGCCAGCCGGACAGGTTGTAGTAGGCGTTCTTGCTGGTCGCCACCAGCGTGCTGCCGAGCAGCGGCCACAGCATCGAGTAGGCGCCGGGATAGTCGGGTCCCCAGGAGAAGAACGCCAGGCCGGACGCGTCGCCCGCGACGAGGTCCTTGCGGAACCGCTCGAACTCGGTGAGCGGGATCGTCCGCTTCTCGATCTTCCAGCCGAGGACCGACTCCAGCGAGCCCCGCACGGCCTCGACCAGCTTCTCGTCGGCGGGCGAGGCCCGGTGGTAGAGCCGGATCTCCGAACCCGGCTTGAGCCCCGCCCGCTCGGCGAGCGCCTTGGCCTTCGCGGGGCCCGTCCCGTCGCACGACGGGCAGGGGCCCGGCTTGCCGAAGCCGGGGATCCCGGGCGGGACGATGCCGTGCGCCTCCGTGTAGGCGCCGCCGAACAGCGCGCCGAGCTTCTTCCGGTCGACGGCGTAGGACACCGCCTCCCTGGCCTCCCTCGACTTCATCGGCCCGCGCGCGGTGATCGGGACGAGCATGCGGGTGAACGGCCCTGGCCGCGAGACCAGGCCGGTCTTGGGGACGGTCGCGAACTGGTCGGCGGGGACGGAGTACCAGTCGACCTCGCCGGCCGTGTACGCCGTGCGTCCGAGCGCCGGCTCGTCGCTGAGCCGGATGTCGACGCCGTCGAGCCTCGTCTTGCCGAACGCCCAGGCGTCGTTGCGGACCAGCGCCGCCCGCGAATCCTGCCGGTACTCCTGCAGCTTGAACGGGCCGTTCCCGACGGGCCGGGTGTTGTACGCCGCGTTGTCGGGCTTGCCCGCGTCCTCGGGGACGGGCATGAACGCGGGCTCGGACAGCCGGGTGACGAAATCGCAGTTGGGGGACGTGAGCGTGACGTCCAGAGCGGTGCCCGACACCACCTTGACCCCGGATAGCGTCGCGGCCCTGCCGGCGGTGGTCTCGGTGAAGCCCACGATGTCGTTCATCAGGTAGGAGCCGCCGCCGGTGTCCGTCGCCGCGCTGCGCGCCCAGCCGCGGGCGAACGCCTGCGCGTCGACTGGGCGCCCGTCGCTGAACGTCGTCCCCGCCTTGATGAGGATCTTCCACTGGCGGCAGGACGCGTCCGGGGTGATCTGGGTGGCGAGGCGGTTGCGGGCGGCGCCGTCCGGGCCGAGCTCGGTCAGGCCGGTGAACAGTTGCTTGGTCAGGAACCGCTCAGTCCCGCTGAAGACGTGCGACGGGTCGATCTCGTTGGCGCTGGTGCCCGCGGTGCGCATCGCGATGCGGAGCGTGCCGCCCGTCCGTCCGCCGGACGCCGTCGTGGTGGCGTCGGGCTTGCCGCCGTCGCGGAGGAGCTGGGTCGCGATCACGGTGCCGGCGACCACCAGGGCGACCAACGCCGCGCCGCCCGCGCTCGCCAGCACGCCCATGCCGCGCCGGCCGCGCCTGCCCGGCGGCCGGGTGGCGTCCGCGCCGGGTACGGGTGACGTGGACGGCCACGTCGCGGCGTACCCCTGCCCACCGGGCGGCGGAGCCGGAGGCGGCCAAGCCGCACTGGACAGCGCCTGGTGGCCCGACGTCTGCTGGGACGGCGTCTGCTGGGACGGCGGTGTTTGGTGGGACGGCGTCAGCTGGGGCGGGGGCGTCGGAACGATCCGCAGCCGCGCCGACTCCGTGGCCGCGGTCACGGCGCCCTGGGTCAGGATCACGGAGTCGTCGCCGTCCGCGTCCGGGCGCGCGCCCGGCAGCGGGAGGTTCCCCGCGAGGTCCAGGAGGTACGCGAGGACGTGCTGCGACTCGGGACGCAGCCCGGGGTCCTTGCTGAGGCAGTCCGCCACGATCTGGCGCAGCGGCTCGTGCAGGTCGCCGAGATCCGGGGGCAGGTTGAGGATGCGGTGCATGACCGCGGGAATGGAGTCCTGCCCGAACGCGGGACGCGCGGACGCCGCGTAGACCATCGTGGCGCCCCACGCGAACACGTCCGCCGCGGGCCCGACGCGCGCGCCGGAGATCTGCTCGGGCGCCATGTAGGCGGGCGTGCCGATGGCCGTGCTCGACATGGTGCCCGTCGCGTCCAGCGCCCGCGCGATGCCGAAGTCGATCACTCGCGGGCCGTCCGGGGCGAGCAGCACGTTGGCGGGCTTGAAGTCGCGGTGCACGACGCCCGCCTGGTGGATGGCGGCGAGGGCAGTCATCGTGCCGATCGCCAGCCGGTCCAGCTCCGTGCCGCGCCGCGGGCCCGTGGCGGCCAGCACCTTCGACAGCGGCGGGCCGTCGATGTACTCGCTGACGATGTACGGGCTGTCGCCCTCGACGTCGGAGTCGAGGACGCGGGCCGTGCAGAACGCCGACACCCGCTTGGCCACCGCCACCTCGGCCGCGAACCGCGCCCTGGCCTTCGGGTCGCCGCTGAACCGCGCGTGCAGCAGCTTCACGGCGACCCGGTGGCCCGGCTCGTCCTCACCGAGGTAGACGGTGCCCTGACCGCCCTCCCCGAGGAGGCCGGTCAGGCGGTACGCGCCGAGCCTGGACGGATCACCCGCACGGAGTGGGGTGATCTCGTCCGTCACCTCGTCACGGTCCCGTAGGCGTTGGGGGACGAGGAGGAACGGTTCTGCCGCCACTCCCACCGCATGCTGGAACCGCTGGTGACGGACCCGGACGGGATGAACGTGATGTACCCGGAGGCGCACTCCTTCGGGTCCATCCCCGTGTACGGGGTCTCCTGGTACTCGATCCGCGAGCTCTCGGTGGTGCCGGACAGGTGCGTGAGCCGCGTCCGGCAGTCGACCTGCGACCCGGACGGGTAGGTGTACACCGCGAAGCCGAGCGAGTAGGCGAGGGTGAACCGCACCTGGAAGTTCGTGTGGCCGCTGGTGGCGGCCGGCTGGGTCCCGTTGCCGCTCCAGACGCCGATGATCCCGCCGCGGGTGGTGGACGGCGTCGGCGTGTCGGTGTCGGTCGGCGGCGTGTAGGTGATCGGCGGCGTGTACGGATCCGGGTCCGGGTCGTCGTCGCTGGCGGCGACGAGCACGATCGCCACGATCACGATGACGACGATCAGCGCCAGGACGCCGCACCCGATCGCGATGACCGGCCCGGCGCCGCCGCCCTGCTTCGGCCGCCCGTACGCGGGCCCCGGCGGGACGGGCTGCCCCATCGGCATCCGCGGCTGCGTCGGCGGCGGGGGCGGCATCGCCCCGCCCTGGTACATCGGCATGGGCGGCGGCGTGATCGGCTGCGGCGGCGGCGTGTGCGGGCCCGGCGGCATCCCGGCCTGGTGCATCGGCATGGGCGGCGGGGTGATCTGCTGCTGGGGCGGCTGCTGCGGGCGCGGCGCGGCGGGCACCGGCGGCGGCGGCGCGAGCTGCGACGCGATCCGGGTGCCCTGGTTGAGCAGGTCCTCCTGGCCGCCCGCCTGGCCACCGGGCGCGGCGCCGACGTGGCCCAGCAGGTTCAGCAGGAGCTGCGCCGCCGGCGGGCGCAGGCCCGCGTCCTTGGACAGGCAGCGTCCGACCAGGTCGCGCAGCGGCCCGGCGGGCAGCGCGGACAGGTCGGGCTCCTCGTTGAGGATCCGGTTGATGATGACCGGCAGCGTGTCCGCCTCGAACGGCGACTGCCCGGTCGCGGCGAACACCATCGTCGCGGCCCAGGCGAAGATGTCGACGGCCGGGGTGAGCGGCGCGCCGGTGAGCTGCTCGGGCGCGAGGTAGCCGGGGGTGCCGACCACCATGCCGGTGGCGGTGACCGCACTCTCCTGCGAGTTGACCGTCCTGGCGATGCCGAAGTCGACGACGCGGGGGCCGTCCGCCGCCAGCATGACGTTGTTCGGCTTGAAGTCGCGGTGGACGATCCCGGCCTCGTGGATGGCGGCGAGCGCCGTCACCGTGCCGATCGCGAGGCGCTCCAGCTCCTGGGGGCTGCGCGGCCCGTCGTGCGCGACGACGTCGTGCAGGGACGGCCCGTCGATGAACTCGCTGACGACGTACGGCTGGTCGCCGTGGACGTCGGCCTCCAGGACGCGCGCCGTGCAGAAGGGCTCGACCTTCTGCGCCGCCGCCACCTCGCGGGTGAACCGGGCCCGCGCGGCCGGGTCGTTCGCCATCTGCGCGTGCAGCAGCTTGACGGCGACGTACTCGCCTCCGGGCGTCCTGCCCAGGAAGACGGCGCCCTGACCCCCGGCGCCGAGCCGTCCGACGACCTCGTACTGTCCGAGTGCCCTAGGATCGCCCGGCTCCAGCGGAGCGGCATCCGGCATCTGACCCTCCAGTGACCCGCAGTGATGTCCCGCGATAGTGTGCGCCGGACCCCGTAGCGGGGGCCTTTCGCCGGCATTCGCCTGGCAGACCCCGCAGGGGGCCCGCCCCCAACCTCAGGCGGGCACGATATCGCGTTAGTTCAGACGTTTCACTGAAGAGTCTGGTTCGATGTCCGACCTGCCCGATCGGCGGTCCCGCCGCGCCGGGCAGGTCGGCGCGCACAACGCCCCCCGGACCGATATGATCCCCGACCGCCGCGCGATCCGCGGCGGGAGAGCCCCTGTTCCGGCACCACACCGCGACATCCGTCTCATATGTGACAGAAGACACATTTCGAGGGAGAGATGCGGGTGACGGGTGTCACTCGTGGGGACGGTCGCGCCTTGTGTGTCGCAGGTCACCAACCGTGACAGAATTTCCCGCCCGGATCGGGCACAAGAACGGTCCCCCGAGCGTTAGTTCCGCGCGACGGGGCGCATAAAGCACTGAGGGGGATGGAGATAGAAGATGGCGACCGACTACGACAGCCCACGCAAGACAGACGACGACCTCAGCGAGGACAGCCTCCAGGAGCTCCAGGCCCGGCGGGCCGACAAGGCCGCCAGCATCATCGACGAGGACCTGGACGCCGGCGAGGTCGCCGAGCTGCCCGGCGCCGACCTGTCGAACGAGGAACTCACCTTCCGGGTGGTCCCGCGGCAGGCCGACGAGTTCACCTGCACGCGCTGCTTCCTGGTGCACCACCGCAGCCAGCTGGCCACCGAGAAGAACGGCCAGCCCATCTGCCGCGAGTGCGCCGCCTGACCGGGAGTGGCCGCAGGGTGCCGGGAGAGATCGAACGTCAGGAGGACATGGAGCCGTCCCGCCGGAACGGTTCCGCCGAACTCGGTGAGCTGGTCGGACGGCTCACCGCCGAAGAGAGCATGGACCGCGAGACCCGTGGCCGCCTGCTCGGACGACTGGCCGCACTGCTCGGCCAGAACGCCCGCAGAGCAGGCGCCGCGGGCATCGCGCGCGGCCGGTGGCTCGGCGACCTGCTCGTCGAGGCCGCCCCGCACATCCCGATCCGCGACCTGGAGACGCTGCAGGCCCACCACCACGGGCTGATGGGCGAGGAACTCGCCGACCGGATCGTCAAGGTGGCCGGGAACGGCACCACCGCCGTCGGCGCCGCCGGCGGCGCGCTCGCCGCCGTGGAGTTCGCCGCCCCGCCGCTGCTGCTGACCGCCCCCGCTCAGCTGGCGGCCGAGACCCTGATCGTCGCGGCCCTCGAGGTCAAGATGATCGCCGAACTGCACGAGGTGTACGGCATCACCGTCCAGGGCACCGGGACCGCCCGCGGCGCGGCGTTCGTCACGTCCTGGGCCCGGCAGCGCGGCATCAACCCCCTGGAGACCGGCTCGCTCACCAGCGCCCTGGGCACGGCGGCCAAGTCGGCCCTGCGCAAACGCATGCTGCGCACCTTCGGCCGCAGCCTGGGCACGATGGGCCCCTTCCTCACCGGCGCCGCCGCGGGCGCCGCCCTCAACCGCTCCGCCACCAGGGCCCTGGCCGCCAAGATCCGCCACGACCTGCGCCAGACGACCGGGGCCCCGCCCCCGCTCCCGCGCGACCACCGGCGCTGAGCACTACACGTCCGCCTTGAGGTGGGACGGGAGCTCGCCGGTGCCCTTGGCCCATTGGCGGGCGGCGGCGCGGGTGGCCAGCAGGCGGGCGAGCTCCATGCCGACGCCCATGACCACGGCCCAGCCGATCGCCTCGGTCAGCGCGACCTCGGGCGACTCGGGGTTCGTCGGCGGCTCCTTCCCGGTGCTCTTCTTCCAGGCCAGCGTGATGGCCTTCTTCGCGACGAAACCGCCCGCGAAGGCCGCGGCGCCGGCCATCACCCGCCAGCCGAGGTCGCCCTTGTCCGCCATGTTCGTCCTCCAGTCGTCCTGTGGGTCCGACGCTACCGGAACCGTCCGCCGGTGATCGTCGGGTCCGCGCCGGCCCGGCGCGGTAATTGGCATGCGGTCCGGGGCGAGGTCAATACGATTGCTCCATGACAGAGCAGCCGCGTACCCCGAGCGTCCCTCCCAAGCCCTCCCTGGACGGCCTGGAGGACAAGTGGGTACGCGCCTGGGAGGACGAGGGCGTCTACCGCTTCGACCGCACGCGTCCGCGCGGCGAGGTCTTCTCGATCGACACCCCGCCGCCCACCGTGAGCGGTTCCCTCCACGTCGGCCACGTCTTCTCCTACACCCACACCGACACCGTCGCGCGGTATCACCGCATGCGCGGTCGGGCGGTCTTCTACCCCATGGGCTGGGACGATAACGGCCTGCCCACGGAGCGGCGCGTCCAGAACCACTTCGGTGTGCGGTGCGATCCGTCCCTTCCGTACGATCCGGACTTCGAGCCTCCGGCCAAGCCCGATCCGAAGCGGCAGCTGCCCGTCTCGCGGCGCAATTTCATCGAGCTGTGCGAGCGGCTCACCGCGGTGGACGAGAAGGCGTTCGAGGAGATGTGGCGCCGCGTCGGCCTGTCGGTCGACTGGAGCCATCTCTACACCACCATCGGGGACGTGTCGCGGACGGCGTCCCAGCGCGCCTTCCTCCGCAACCTCGCGAGGGGCGAGGCCTACCTGTCGGAGGCGCCGACGCTGTGGGACGTCACGTTCCGCACGGCCGTCGCCCAGGCCGAGCTGGAAGACCGCGAGCAGCCCGGCGCCTTCTACCGGATCCGGTTCCACGGCGACGAGCGGCCCGTCTACATCGAGACGACGCGGCCCGAGCTGCTGCCCGCGTGCGTCGCGCTGGTCGCGCATCCGGACGACGACAGGTACCGGGAGCTGTTCGGGACGACCGTCCGCACGCCGCTGTTCGGCGTCGAGGTCCCGGTCGTCGCGCACCGGCTGGCGGAGCCGGACAAGGGGTCCGGCATCGCGATGATCTGCACGTTCGGCGACGTCACGGACGTCACCTGGTGGCGCGAGCTGAACCTGCCCACCCGCGCGGTCATCGGCTGGGACGGGCGGCTCGCCGCCGACCCGCCGGACGGCGTCCCCGCGCACCCGTACGGCGAGCTGGCCGGGAAGACGGTCTTCTCCGCCAAGGAGCGGGTCGCCGAGCTGCTGCGCGAGTCCGGCGACCTGGACGGCGAGCCCCGCAAGATCACCCGTCCGGTGAAGTTCTACGAGAAGGGCAGCAAGCCGCTGGAGATCGTCACGACGCGGCAGTGGTACATCCGCAACGGCGGGCGCGACGAGGGCGTCCGCGCGGAGCTCCTCGCGCGCGGACGCGAGCTGGAATGGCACCCCGGCTACATGCGGGCCCGGTACGAGAACTGGGTCGAGGGGCTCAACGGCGACTGGCTGATCTCGCGGCAGCGGTTCTTCGGCGTGCCGATCCCGGTCTGGTATCCGCTGGACGGGGAGGGCGAGCCGCGTTACGACTCGCCGATCGTCCCGGCGGAGGACGCGCTGCCCGTCGACCCGTCGTCCGACGCCCCGCCCGGGTTCGGCGAGGGGCGGCGCGGCGAGCCGGGCGGCTTCATCGGCGATCCCGACGTCATGGACACCTGGGCGACGTCGTCGCTGACCCCGCAGATCGCGGGCGGCTGGGAGCGCGACGCCGACCTGTTCGGCCGGGTGTTCCCGTACGACCTGCGGCCGCAGGCGCACGACATCATCCGGACGTGGCTGTTCTCCACGGTCGTCCGCGCGCATCTGGAGCACGGCTCGCTGCCGTGGAAGGGCACGGCGCTGTCTGGCTGGATCCTCGACCCGGACCGCAAGAAGATGTCGAAGTCGAAGGGGAACGTGGTCACGCCGATCGACCTGCTGCGCGAGTACGGGTCCGACGCCGTCCGGTACTGGGCGGCGGGCGGGCGTCCGGGGACCGACACCGCGTTCGACACCGGGCAGATCAAGGTCGGGCGGCGCCTCGCGATCAAGATCCTCAACGCGTCCAAGTTCGTGCTGGGGCTGGGGGAGGTGCGCGCGGACGCGGCGGTGACGGAGCCGCTCGACCGGGCGATGCTGGCGGCGCTGTCCGGGGTCGTCCGGGAGGCGACGGACGCGTTCGAGGGCTACGACTACGCGCGCGCTCTGAAGCGGACGGAGCGATTCTTCTGGGAGTTCTGCGACGACTACCTGGAGCTGGTCAAGGCGCGCGCCTACGGCGACGGGCCGGAGGGCCAGTCCGCGCGGGCCGCGTTGCGGACGGCGCTGTCGGTTCTGCTGCGGCTGTTCGCGCCCGTCCTGCCGTTCGTGACCGAGGAGGTGTGGTCGTGGTGGCGGCAGGGGTCGGTGCACGCGGCGTCCTGGCCGTCGACGGCGGAGCTGCCTCCGGGCGGTGATCCGGCCGTGCTGGCGGCGACGGGGGAGGCGCTCCGGCAGGTCCGCAAGGCCAAGTCGGAGGCGAAGGCGTCGATGCGCGCCGACGTGACCAGCGCGGTCGTGCGGGGCGCCGAGGTGACGCGGATCGCGCGTCCGGATCTGGCCGCGGCCGGGCGCATCGCCGACCTGACGCTGGAGGACGCCCCCGCCGACCTGACCGTCGACGTCGTCCTCGCCCCTGTGACCTGAGCGACTCCGCTCCGCCCTTGACGCGGTCCCGCCGCGTTCCCAATATTGGATTTCAAGTCCAATTGAGTGGAGGGGTGATGGGCGAGATCGACGAGCGGCATCCCGCCATCACCCCGCGGCGCGTCAGGTTCGACTGGACGGACACGCCCCTGCACTGGATCCCGGACGAGCCCGTCGCCACGCACTTCATCAACGTCCTGCACCTGCTCCTGCCCGCGGGCGAGCGCTGGTTCGTGCACGTCTACAAGCAGACGCTCCCCCTCGTGGAGGACGACCCGCGCCTCCACAGGGAGGTCAAGGGGTTCATGGGCCAGGAGGCCGTGCACGCCTACTCCCACCAGGGCGTTCTCGACCGGCAGATGCTCGCGCGGGGCCTCGACCCGCGTCCCCTCACCGACCGGATCGAGTGGATGTTCAGGCGGCTGCTCGGCGACCGGTGCCCGCTGCCGCTCGTGCCCAGGCGGCGGTGGCTGCACGTCCGGATCGGGATCATCGCCGGAATCGAGCACTACACCGCCGCCCTCGGCCAGTGGATCCTGGACGCCCGCGCACTCGACGACGCCGAAGCCGACCCGACGATGCTGGACCTGCTGCGCTGGCACGGCGCCGAGGAGGTCGAGCACCGCTCCGTCGCGTTCGACGTCTACGAGCACGTGGCCGGACGCTACTGGACGCGCTTCATCGCATTCTTCCTTGGCGTCCTTGCCATCCCGCTCATGGTGTACGCAGGCGCCGTGTATCTGTGCCGGGCAGATCCCACGCTGAAGGGCGTCCGTCCCCGGATCCGTGATTACCGGCGGGCTGTGCGGCGCGGGCTGTTCCCCAGTAACCGGTTCATGATGTCCGCGGCCCGCTCATATCTGCGGCGCGATTATCACCCGTCCCGCGAATGCTCCACGCAGCGCGCCCTCGACTACCTGGCCGTGTCGCCCGCCGCCCGGACCGCCGGGCACAAGGCCCCCTGACCGCGATGGGCCTGGACGCCGTCAGCCGCGCCACGGCGTCCGGGCCCGTCGCTCCGAACGCGTCGCGCGTCGCCGCTCAGAACGTGCAGGGCAGGTGTTTGATGCCGTTGATGAAATTGGAGTAGAGCATCTTGGGTTCGCCGCTCGCCCGGATGTCCGGGACGCGCGTGAACAGTTCTCGGAACATCACCGTGATCTCCTGCCGGGCCAGGTTGGCGCCCAAGCAGAAATGCGGGCCCGGACCGCCGAATCCCACATGCGGGTTGGGGGAGCGGGTGATGTCGAAGGTGTCCGGGCCGGTGAACACGTCGGCGTCGCGGTTGGCGGAATTGTAGAACAGCAGGACCTTGTCGCCCGTCCTGTACCGGTTGCCGTTCATCTCGTGGTCGCGGGTCACCGTCCGGCGGAACTGGATGACCGGCGTCGCCATCCGGACGATCTCCTCCACCGCGCCGGGCGCGTGGGCGTCGAAGTCCTCCATGAGCAGGGCGCGCTGCTCCGGGTTGTCGGTGAACAGCTTCAGGCCGTGCGAAATGGCGTTCCGCGTGGTCTCGTTCCCTGCGACGACGAGCAGGATGAAGAACGACCCGATCTCCTGGTCGGTCAGCGACTCGCCGTCGACGTTCGCGGTCACGAGCCGCGACACCAGGTCGTCGCCCGGGTACCGGCGGCGGCGCCGCGCCAGCTTCATCGCCAGGTGGTTCAGCTCGTACCCGGCCGTCATCGCCTGCAGCAGTCCGTACAGGACGCCGATCCGGGTGATGTCGCCGCGGTAGAGGTCCTTGCCGCCGGTGTACTCGGGGTCGCCGAGGCCCAGGATGATGTTCGTCCGCTGGAACACCATGGGACGCAGCCGTCCGGGAATGCCCATCATGTCGCAGATGACCTCCAGGGGCAGCCGGGCCGCGACGTCGGTGACGAAGTCGGCCGAGCCCTTGCCGCGCAGGTCGTCCACGATCCGCGTCGCGGTCGTCTGGAGGTCGGCGTCCAGCTTGGCGAGGACGCGGGGCGTGAACGCCCGCGACACGATCCGGCGGATCTTGGCGTGCCGCGGGTCGTCCATGTTGATCATCGAGCCGAAGTAGCGGGCCATGTACCGGGGCAGGTCGGCAATGCTGGTGGAGGACGGCTCGCTGCTGAAGACTTCAGGCGTCCGGCTGGCCTCCACCACGTCGGCGTGCCTGGTCAGCGCGTAGTAGCCCCGCCCGGTCCTGATGAACGGCATCTTCAGCTCGCGGAAGAACGCGGGCCGGTCCCGCTCGCGGAGCCGCGCGAACGCCTCAAGGCGCCGGTCCGGGGGCAGGGACCAGAAGTTCAGATCCGACAGGTCGATCTCGCCGGTGTCCCGCACTGTCGTCACCGCGCACCGTCCTCCGGGTTCAGAATGCCATTCGGTTTCTATGGAACCGAGACGCCCGCACATCCGTCAAGAGCCCGCCACGACCCGCCGGTGCCGCTGCATGCGGTGTGGGGTCAGTGCCGACGGTCCGGCAGTGCTGGCTCAGACCTTGACGACCATCGCCTGTTCGCCGCAAAGGGCCGGCCAGTTCATCAGGGTCGGATCCTGCAGAACCGCCTTTGACAATCCTTCACAGTCGAGAACCAGCGTCCCGTGCGGATTGGCAAGCGAAAGCGTCACGCGACCCGCCCGCGCTGCTTCGCGCGAGCCTCGGCGAAGACGGCACGATTGGCTTCCACCTGAGCCTCATCGACCGGACCGTTGACGGCCTCGGCGGCCGCTATCAAATTCGTCGAGCCTGTCACGTTCGAGTTGGCGAGCGACGGCGGCCGTGACGTACGCCGAAAGGCCCGCGTCACCGCTGCGGACGCGTGCCTCCTCTGCGATGTCCTCGGGCATCGTCACGGAGTACTTGCGGGTGCGCTCGCTCATGGCGTCCACGATGCCACCAAGCGGGCCGTCGAAGAGGGCGAGCTTCGCGGCCACGGCGGCCGGGTCGACCGGGCCGTTCTCGGCTTCGCAGGCGGCGATCAGCTCGTCCAAGTGCCGCCGCTCTAGGGCGCGGCCGCCGGGGGTGCGGTCTTGGTCGTTGTGCTGCATGAATCACAGAGTGTCACAAGGCAAGGAGGATCAGGGCCGAGAGGAGGGCCAGGGCTGTGGCGGCTTTGATCGGAGGCATGCGGGTGGTCAGGGTGGTGGTTCGGTCGTCGTCGCGGGAGAGGTAGGTGAGGGTGGCGCTCAGGGCGCGGCCCAGGCCGAAAGCGGTGCCGGTCGTGAGGGCGGTGATGAGGGGCTCGTGGCTGAGGAGGAGGGCCAGGGACAGGACGTAAGGGGCGCTCGACGAGACATAGGTGCGGACGCCCGTGCCCAGCTCGAAACCGAATTGGAGGGTTCCTCGGCGCAGGTTCGTCTGGAGGACTTCCTGCGGGATCTGGCGGGCGTTCTGCGGGAGAGGGAGAGCGAAGAGGCCGAATTCGCGGGCCGTTCCGAGGGCTGCGACTCCCAGGATCGCGGACGTGCGGACGGACGGCGGCAGTGGCGCGGAGAGGCCCGAGAGCAGCCAGATCACCGCGGCGGTGAAGGCGCCGCCGAGCAGCAGCCCGGCGGTGAAGACGGCCAGGATCTCGCCCTGCCGTACGGGAGCCCGCCAACCTGGCGAGAACAGCACGGATTCGCTGTTGCGCGTTCAAACGCTGCCGGAAAGGGAGAACCCGGCGAGGACGCCGATCGACGCCCAGCACAGGACGGCGGCGTTCAGGGCGGCGGCCGACAGCGCGAGGAGCGTGACGGCCGCGACGGGGAGGAGCGGGTCGGTCAGGCCGCGCCGCACCCGCCCGGCCGTCAGTTCTTGCACGCCGTCGCCGTGCGGCAGATCGTCTTGTACCAGTTGCCCTTCTTCGATTTCTTCCAGCCGTCGTGGCAGCGCCAGGTGATGCCCTTCTTGCAATTGCCGCAGGCCTTGGAGTACGCCCAGAGCCATCCGTCGTAGCCGCCGCCGTGGCACTGGCTCGGACGCAGTTTGTACCGTCCAGGGTCCGACACCCCGGATTTGTGGAAGCCCTTGTATTTCCCGCTCGTCCGGCAGCACGAGCCGCACACGAGGCTCGGGCCGCAGCCGGGGGAGCACTCGTGGCCGGACGCGTACGACGGGCACCGCGGATAGATGTCGTAGTAGCCGACCAGCTGGAACCCGGACGCCAGCGCCTCCCGCGCGGGCGGGAAGACGCCGAGTGCCTTCAGCCCGGCGGTGGCTCCGGCGGCGGCGAGGCCGGTGAGGATGCTGCGCCGCGCCGGTCTGAACGTCGGCGCGTCCGGCGGGACGCGGCGGCGGACGCGCGGGGCGCCGTCGGGTCGCGGCCCGCGCAGCGGCGGGACGTCCTCCAACTCGATCATCGTGCTCTGCCCTTCCAGGGCGCGATCCCCAGCACCCCGAAGGCCTGAGGGTTCTCGCTCGGCTGCGGTCATCGGGCCTCCTCCAAGGTCAGTGTGCGGAGGGCGTCGGGTGAGCCCACGGGTTCGGCGGCCCGCACCCGGCCGTCCGCGCCGACGAGCACGGCGAACGGGGTGGCGGGGACGCGGTAGGCGGCGAACAGGCCGTCCTGCTCGCCGGTCAGCACGGTCTCACTGGTCAGCACGGTCTCACTGGTCAGCACGGTCTCGCGGTCCAGCACGGTCTCGGCGGTTGGCACGGTCGCCTCGGGCGCGTCGTCCGGCGGCGGGCCCGCGAAGATCGCGTGGAAGGGGCGGCCCAGGCCGGAGGCGGCGGCGAGCACGTCGGCGCAGACGCCGCAGTCGCGGTCGAGGAAGAGCAGCAGGCCCGGTCCGAGTCGGTCGAAGGACGGCGCAGGCGCGCCGGGCGCGGGGCCGAGTCCGGTCGGGCGGGACGGGCCCTGGCCGAGCGCGTGGACCTGCCGGACGAGTCCGGCGACCACCAGGGCGAGCAGCAGGATCGCCACCCACGACAGCAGCAGCGCGCTGTTCTGGAAGCTCATCCGGCCGGCCTCCTTTCGATCATGGCGGACGGGAGCGTCCAGAGGATCACCGCGAACCCCAGTCCGGCTGTGACGACGATGAACGACTCGTAGGCGGTGGAGCCGGCGGGAGGCCCGTGCAGGGCGCCGGTCAGCGCGAGTGCCGACAGGGCGGCGGCCCGTCCGGCGACCCACCCGGTCATCGGTGTGCCGCCGCCCGCGCAGCCGCAGGGCGCGTTCTGCCGCGTGCGTGACACGTACGTCCCGTAGGCCGCGTACAGGGCGAGCAGGACGGCCGCCGCTCCGAAGGCCGCGCGCATGGGCCCGTCCAGCCGGAGCAGGAGCGCAGCCGCGCCGCCGACACCGGTCACCGCCTCCGCGACGACCACGGCCGCCGCCACCGGACCGGCGAGCGCGCGCGGGAGCGTGCCGTGCGCGCGCAGCGCCGAGGCGAGCAGGCCGGGACGCCGCACATGCCCGAACAGCGACACCACCAGGACGAGCGGGACCGCGACCGCCGCGACGCCCGCCACCAGCGCGGTCACGGGACCGCCTCGACCGCCAGGCCCGCGAGCCGCCGCGGGACGTCCCGCGCCCGGTCCGCCTCGGGCAGGACGGTCACCAGCAGCGACTTCAGGGCCAGCAGGAAATAGGGGCCCTGGCCGTCCACGGTGTCCTGGAACAGCTCGCCGCCGGCGACGGGCGCGCCGCGCCACGACGGGAGCCGCCGCCGCGTCTGCCGGTTCAGCGGCGTGATCTCCAGGAGCCCGAGGCCGGGGACCTCCTTGACCAGCTCGGCGGGCTCGGGCCGCCGGGCCCTGCCGCGCGGGACGGCGATCACCCCGTCGCCGTGCTCGGTCAGCCGCACCGTGTCGAAGAACGCGACCGCGTCCGCCGGGCGCGCGTGGTAGAGGTGCGTGAACACCGCGTGGCGGCGTCCCTCCCACACGGCCGCGAGGACGGTCTCGCTCAGCCCCGTGCCCGTGTCGCGGGCCGCCGCGGCCCGGCCGACCCGCAGCCGCCCGTCCTGGACGCGGAACTCCTCGTCGAAACGGGCGACGCCGATGTCCTCGGCCCAGGCGAGCGCGTCCGCCCGGGTGCCGCCGGAGATCTCGTGGAGCCGTCCGCCGTCGGCGATCCGCGCCACCGACGTGCAGGGACGGCCGAGGTCGTGCGGACCGGCGAGCCGCACCCTGACCCCGTCCAATGAACGGTGGACGACTTCCCGCCCGGATGTGCCCATGACGCCCCCTTCCTGCGGGACGCAATGCCCGCAGAAACACCGCGGGTAACAGAAGTGACGCTACGCGTCATTCCACGCTTTGCGGAGGAAACTTCCGGAAGTGGTCACAGCCGGGAACGGGTAAGGTCAACTGCCGGACTCGCGCGGCGGCGGCGTTTCAGCGCCGGACCGGCACCGCGCCCTCGGTAGGGTCGTGAGGTTTCCCGGCAGGTGAGCGTGAGGTGAACGCGTGAGCAAGGTCGATGTGCTGATCCGGCGGCTGGACCCCGGACTGCCCCTGCCGCAGTACGCCCACGCCGGCGACGCGGGCGCCGATCTGGTCGCGGCCGAGGACGTCGAGCTGCCCCCCGGAGAACGCGCCGTGGTGCCGACCGGGATGGCGATCGCGCTGCCCGACGGCTACGCGGCTTTCGTTCACCCGAGGTCCGGTTTGGGCGCTAGGTTGGGGGTGACCATAGTCAACGCACCCGGTACGGTCGACGCCGGCTATCGGGGTGAGATCAAGGTGACCCTGCTGAACACCGACCTCCGCGCCACCGTCCGACTGCGGCGCGGAGACCGCATCGCGCAGCTGGTCGTGCAGCGGGTGGAGCAGGCGGTGTTCCACGAGGTCGCCGAGCTCCCCGGATCGGCGCGCGGAACCGACGGCTTCGGCTCCACCGGCGGATTCGGTCCTGCGCCCGAGGGGCGAGGGCCCGCGGGCGCGGATAATGCAGGCAATGAGCACAGTCGAGAAGGAGCGTGAGTCGTGGCTTTTGGACGTCGCCGGCAGGCCGAGGAGCCCGAGAAGGGTCCCGAGGTGACCGATGAGCCGGTGGAGGACGCCGAGGACGCCGCCGAGGACGCGGCCGAAGAGGCTCCCGCCAAGGCGGAGCCGGCAGAGGGCGGCCCCTGGGACTCCGAGGACTCCTTCCCCGAGCTGCAGCGGCTCGATTTCGGGTCCATCCAGGTGCCGGTCGCCCAGGGCCTCGGCTTCCAGGTGAACTTCGAGGCCACGCAGGTGGACGAGGAGGGCAACCCGCTCGACGGGCGCCCCGTCGCCGTGCTGGTGCAGTACGAGGAGAGCGCCATGCAGCTGCAGGCGTTCGCGGCGCCGAAGCGCAGCGGCATCTGGGAAGACGTCCGCCGTGAGACCGCCAAGGACATCCGCGAGGAGGCGCAGGGCCAGACCCAGGAGGGCGACGGCCCGTTCGGCCCCGAGCTGCTGGCGATGGTCCCCCAGGCGCTGACCGAGGAGGTCCTCGCGGAGATGCCGGAGGAGTTCCGCGAGCAGATCCCGGCCGAGTTCGTCGAGCAGGGCTGGGCGCCGCAGATCATCCGTTTCCTCGGTGTGGACGGCCCCCGTTGGTTCCTGCAGGCGGTGGTGCAGGGCGCGGCGATCGAGAACGAGGAGCAGTGGCAGGTTCTGGAGGACGTGCTGCGCGGTGTCGTCGTCGTCCGCGGCGACGCCCCGATGCCCCCGCGCGAGCTGCTTGAGCTGCAGATCCCGAAGGAGTTCAGCGAGGCCGGCGACGAGGAGGAAGAGGAGGAGGCCGTGGAGACCTTCGACCCCTTCGAGCGCGGCCCGGAGATCACCGAGGTCCGCTGACCGCGCCCGTCGCGCCGCACGCCTTTTCGGACGTGCGGCCGGCGGGTTTTCGCTGGGTCGTGCGCGGCGAATCCCTTGCGCTGGACGCCGCCCGGGTGGTCAATCGGGACATGTCGAAGAAGACACGCAAACGTCGGGCCCGTAAACGCAGCAAGTCCAACAAGGGCAAGCGGCCCAACGCCCGCCGCTAGCCGCGCCAGTCCGGGCCCGGCCCGGCCCGGCCCGGCCCGGGCTTACGACTCGATCATCTCGAACGTCAGCGCGTGCTCGACGCCGACGGCGCGTCCCACGGTCTCGGCGTTGCCCGTGAGGAAACCCGCCGCGTCGAACTCGGCGCCCAGGTTCGAGAAGTACACGTGGTGCGCGAGCAGCGAGTCGATTCCGGCCTGCAAGTGGCCGGTGATGTCCACGTAGTGCGTGTCCTGCGGTGATCCGCCGAACAGCGCGAACCGGACGCCCTGCCACGGGTCGAGGCCGAGGTCGCGGAACACCCACCGGTTGGCCGCGTCCCTGACCGCGTCCGCGGCGGCGAGCCCGAGGACGCGGTGGTCGGCCATGTTGAACCCGCCGCCGGGGAACGACTCGCGGAAGTTCAGCGACAGCACCACCTCGGGCCGGTGCCGCCGGATCGCCGCGGCGATCGCCCGCCGCAGCGGGAGCCCGTACTCCAGCACGCCGTCCTGGAAGTCGAGGAACTCCACGGTCTCCACGCCGACGATCCGCGCCGCCTCGATCTGCTCGGCGCTGCGGATCCGGGCGACCTCGTCCGGGTCCATCGAGTCGATCCCGGCCTCTCCGCGGGTCGCGATCACCTCCGTCACCGTCTTGCCCTGGCCCGTCCACTTCGCGACCGCGGCCGTCGTCCCGTACTCCAGGTCGTCGGGGTGCGCGACGATCGCCAGCGCGCGCTCCCAGTCCTCAGGTACCTCGTCCATCCCTCCATCCTCTCCCACGGCTACAGGTAGCGGAGCCAGAGATAGGGCGTGGCGAGCGCGACCGTGACGAACGTGACGACCAGGCCGTAGCGGGTGAACTGCCAGAAGCTGATGGGCGTGCCGTTGCGGGCGGCGATGCCGAGCACGACGACGTTGGCGCTGGCGCCGATGGCGGTGGCGTTGCCGCCGAGGTCGGCGCCGAGGGCGAGCGCCCACCACAGCACGTCGCCCTCGTCGCCAGGGTGCTGCTGGACGAGGTCCGCCACGATCGGGCTCATCGTCGCGACGTACGGGATGTTGTCCACGATCGCCGACAGGGCGGCGGACGCCCACAGCAGCAGCATCGCGGCGCCGCCGAGATTGCCGTCCGTGGCGTCGGCGGCGGCCTCGGAGACGTCGCCGATGACCCCGGTCTCGACGAGGCCGCCGACCATCACGAACAGCCCGGCGAAGAACACCAGCGTGGGCCATTCGACCTCGCGGAGGGCGTCCTCGGTGGTCACCCTGGTGGCGGCGACGAGCAGCCCGGCGCCGAGGAGCGCGACGACGGACGGCTCGTAGTCCAGGACGGGATGCAGCACGAACGCGGCGACGACGATGGCGAGGACGGTGAGCCCCTGCGCGAGGAGGCCGCGGTCGGTGATCGCCTCCCGTTCCTCCAGCTCCATCACCTCGGCCGCGAGGTCCGGGTCGTAGTGGAACGCCGAGCGGAACAGCCAGCGGCACAGCAGGCAGAACACCGCCATCAACACGACGACCAGCGGCGCGAGATGGACGAGGAAGTCGTTGAACGCCAGGTCGCCGCGGCTCGCGATGATGATGTTGGGCGGGTCGCCGACCAGCGTGGCGGTGCCGCCGATGTTGGACGCCATGACCTCGGCGATCAGGTACGGCTGCGCCTGCAGTCCGAGCCGCTCGCAGACGAGGAACGTGACGGGCGCGATCAGCAGGACGGTGGTGACGTTGTCCAGCAGCGCGGACGCCCCCGCCGTGAGGACGACCAGCATCACCATCAGCCGGTACGGACGCCCCCGCGCGCGCTTGGCGGCCCAGATCGCCACGTACTCGAACACGCCGGTCTGCCGCAGCACCGACACGATGACCATCATCCCGAGCAGCAGGAACACGACGTTCCAGTCGATCCCGGACTCTTCCGAGAAGAACGCGCCTTCCGCGTCGGTGATGTGCAGGAGCAGCATCAGGCCCGCGCCGCCGAGGGCCACGGCCGTCCGGTGCACCCTCTCCGAGGCGATCAGGACGTAGGCGCAGACGAAGATGACGATCGCGGCGATGGCCGGCACGGAGTCTCCTGATCGGCAGACGGCTGACGGGACCTGCCGACCAGACTTCCCGGCGCACCGCAGGCGACTCTAACCCGACGCGCCGGACCCCGGCGAAGGCGGGGGCGGCGCGGACCCGGGGAATGGTGGGGTTTTGCCTACCCCGATCGGCGTGCTGGACCCATCCTCGGCGGCCGTCGCCGTCCGTAATTTCGTTCCTGCAGGCGCACCACGAAGGAGCGCCGGGCTGGAGGGAAGACAATGATCGGACGCAAGGGGCCGGACCCGGCGGGACAGGTGCCGGGTGAGGCGCTCCGCCTGGACGGAGTGCGCAAGGTGTACGGCGCGGTAGGCAATCAGGTCGTCGCGCTGGACGGCGTGTCCCTGTCGCTGCCCGCCGGGTCGTTCACCGCGGTGATGGGCCCGTCCGGGTCGGGCAAGAGCACGCTGCTGCAGTGCGCGGCGGGTCTCGACCGTCCCACCGAGGGACGCGTGTTCGTGGACGGCGCCGAGCTGTCCGGCGACGGCGAGGCCGCGCTGACGAAGTTCAGGCGGGAGCGGATCGGGTTCGTGTTCCAGCAGTTCAACCTGCTGCCGACGCTGACCGTCCTGCAGAACGTGGTGCTGCCGCTGAAGCTGGCGGGCCGGAAGGTCGACCGGCGGGAGGCGCGGGGCGTGCTTGAGCGCGTCGGGCTGGGCGAGCGGCTCGGGCACCTGCCGTCGGAGCTGTCCGGCGGGCAGCAGCAGCGGGTGGCGATCGCGCGGGCGCTGGTCACGCGGCCGCGGGTGGTGTTCGCGGACGAGCCGACCGGCGCGCTCGACACGCGCAGCGCCCGCGACGTGCTGGGCCTGCTGCAGGAGTCCGTGCACATGTCCGGGCAGACGGTCGTGATGGTGACCCACGACCCGGTCGCCGCGTCCTATGCGAACGCGGTGCTGTACCTGGCGGACGGCCGGATCGTCGGCCACCAGACCGCGCCGACCGCCGAGGCCGTCGCGGAGCGGATGACGCACCTGGCCGAAGAGGTCGAGCGTCAGCGGACGATGGCGGGGGCGTGACGACGTGTTCCAGTTGGCGATCAGTTCACTGCGCAAGCGGACCGGGGCGTTCGCCGCGAGCTTCCTCGCGATGTTCCTCGGCTCGGCGATCATCATGGCGTTCGCGTCGATGCTGGACACGGCGGAGGCGAGCGGCGCGACCGGGACGGCCAGGGAGACGCTCGTCATCATGGCGAACGTCGTCGGCGGCTGGGGGCTGCTGCTGGTGGTCTTCGCGGTCACCTCGACGCTGACGCTGTCCGTCCGGCAGCGGGCGGCGGAGATGGCGCTGCTGAAGAGCGTCGGCGCGACACCGGCGCAGCTCGGCCGGATGATCGTCGGCGAGGCCGCCGGCCTGGCCGTGGTCGCGGCGCTGCTCGGGATCGTCCCGGGGATGCTCATCGGGCGGGCGCTGCTGGGCATGCTGCACGACACCGACCAGGTCCCGGCCGACATCGGCTACAGCTTCGGTCCGGTCGCGCTGTTCATGGGCATCGGGATCACGTTCGTGTCCGCGGTCGGCGCCGCGCTGATCACCGCGCGCCGCACGGCCCGCGTCCGGGTGGCGGAGTCGCTGGCGGACGCGGCCGTCGACACCGGCAGGCTGACGAAGAAGCGCATCGTGTTCGCGGTGATCTTCCTCCTGGTCGCGGTGCAGCAGGCGGTCATCACGATCACCGTGATGGACGGCAAGGGCAGCGACGCGATGGCGACGTCCGGGCAGGCCGACATCTTCGCCGCGATCGGGCTGGCGCTGCTCGCCCCGGCGATCATGCGGCGGGTGACGGCGCTGGTGGCGGGCCCGCTGCGGCTGTTCGGCGGGGCGGCCGGCGGTCTCGCGGCCGACACCATGCGGCGCCGGACCGGCGCGCTGGCCTCCGCGGTCACGCCGATCATCCTGTTCGTCGCGACGGCGGTCGGCACGCTGTTCCTGCAGGCCACCGAGAACGCGGCGCTGGACGCCGCCGGGCTCGCCAAGGACAACGAGCAGAAGAACATCGAGACGCTCAACTTCGTCGTCATCGGCATGGTGGTGCTGTTCACCGCGATCATGCTGGTCAACACGCTGATCGCGACGACCGCGCACCGCCGCCGCGAGTTCGGCCAGACACGGCTCGCGGGCGCGACGCCCGGGCAGGTGCTCGGCGGCGTGGCGGTGGAGGCGGTCGTGCTGACGGTCACCGGCGTGCTGGTCGGGACGGTCGCGTCGGTCTTCACGATCGTGCCGTTCGGCCTCGCCCGGAGCGACTCGGCCACCCCGGACGGAAGCGTGTGGACCTACCTCGCGGTGGTCGCGCTCGCCGCCGTCCTCACCGGGGCCACGGCCTACGGCGCGACCCGCAGGGCCGTGCGCGTCCCCGCGGTCGAGGCGGCGCTCAACTGACCAGATGGGGGCCGAGCGAAGCTCGTCGGTTGGATGGTGGTGGATGGCGGTGGGTGGGGGCTGGAGGACGGGGGGCGGCCGTCCGCGTTCCTTGTAAGGCCGTGTGGGGTGCTCATCCGTGAAGGGTGGGCACCCCACGCGGCATACTGGCGCGTCCGGGGGTGGTGCCGATGGACGATCCCGACCAGCGCGGCGACGAGCCCGACCAGCGGGACGAGCCCGACCAGCCAGCGGAGCCAGGCTCGCGTGGCGACGAGCGAGGCAGGCGCCGGGTTCTCATGCCGCTGGTCATCGCCGAGGCGGAGCGCGCGGAGCCGCCCGGCGATCCGGAGCCCGGGCTCGTCCCGGTCCGCGACCCCGGCGACGTCGGCGACCCGGGCACCGCCGACCGGCCCGGCTCGGAGGGCGACGAGATCGGCGGCGCCGCGCAGGCCGCGCCGCCCGGCGTCGCGCACTCCAGCGCCGTCATGGCGATCGGGACGGTCTTCTCCCGCGTCACCGGCTTCCTCCGCACGGTCGTGATCGGCGCGGCGCTCGGCACCGCGCTGCTCGGCGACGCCTACCAGGCCGCCGAGATGATCCCGTACACGGTGTACGAGCTGCTGCTCGGCGGGCTGCTCGCGAGCGTCTTCGTCCCGTTCCTGGTCAAGCGGCGGATGCGCGACGACGACGGGGGAGCGGCGACGGAGCGGCGGCTGCTCGGCGTCGTCCTGCTGGCCCTCGCCGTCCTGACCGCCGTGGCCGTGCTCGCCGCCGACCGGCTGATCTCCCTGTACGCGGGCGGGTACGAGGGGCGGCAGCGCGAGGTGGCCGTGCTGCTCACCCGGCTGCTGCTCGTGCAGATCTTCTTCATCGGCGTCAGCGGGCTGGCGAGCACGCTGCTGAACGTCCGGCGCCGGTTCGGGGCGCCGATGTGGGCGCCGGTCGTCAACAACCTGATCACGATGGCCGCGGGCGTCCTGTTCCTCTGGGTCGCCGGACGCGGCCGCACCGCCGACACCGTCACGGACGGGCAGCTCGCCCTGATCGGGTTCGGCTCCGCGTTCGGCACGGTCGCGCAGAGCGCGGTGCTCGCGTGGACGCTGCGGTCCGCCGGGTTCCGCTGGCGCCCGCGGCTCGACCTGCGCGGCTCCGGGCTCGGCGAGGCGGTGCGGGCCGCGTCGTGGATGCTGCTCTACATCGTCGTCGCGCAGGCGGGCGTGCTCGTGACCGCGAACGTCGCGACGCGCGCCGCCGGCCGGGCCGCCGAGGCGGCGGGCCGCCCGGTCGCCGGGAGCGGGCTCGCGACGTACAAGTTCGCGCTCGTCGTGTTCCAGCTCCCGTACGCGATCATCGCGGTGTCGGTGATCACGGCGCTGCTGCCGCGGATGAGCGCGCACGTCGCGGACGGGCGGCGCGACCTCGTCCGGGACGACTTCTCCCGCGGCCTGCGGCTGGCCTGCGCGCTGCTCGTCCCGCTGTGGCTCGGGATGCTGGTGTTCGCGGTCCCGGGCTCGGTCACGTTCTTCGCCTACGGCAGCCTCGGCGAGGACGACGCGCGCCGCATCGGCGCCGTCCTCATGGTCTTCGCCGTGATGGTCCTGCCGTTCACGTTGCACCAGCTGCTCATGCGCGTCTTCTACGCGCTGGGCGACACGCGTACGCCCGGGCTGATCGCCGTCCCGGCCGGGGTGGCGCAGGCGGTCACGGCGTTCGCGCTGCTGTGGCTCGTCCCGGCGCGGCAGGTCGTGCTCGGGCTGCCGGTCGCGTACGGGCTGTTCTACCTGGTCGGCGCGACGGGCGCGGCGCTCGTCCTGCGCAGGCGGCTCGGCGGGATGGACGGCCGCCGCATCCTCCGCGCGCTCACGCGCCTGCACCTGGCCGCCCTGCCCGCCGTCGCGTTCGGGGTGGCGGTCCTCTGGGGCTTCTCCCACCTGCCGGGCGGACGGCTCCCCGCCCTGCTCACCGTCGTGGTCGGCGGGCTCGGCGGCGGGGCGCTGTACGTGGCGTCCGCGCGGCTGATGAACGTTCCGGAGATCGGCTACTTCACCGCGATGGCCGCGTCGCGCCTCCGCCGCTCCTGACGCCAACGCCCCGGGAACGCCGAACTCGCCGCCCGGCTGCGGACGGCGAGTTCGGCGGACCGGGTCAGTGCGCGCGGGCCCGGCGGGGGAGGAGGAAGGCGACCAGGAACGCCACGGCGGTGAGCGCGAGGGTCAGCCCGGCCACCCGCTCGGCGGCGTCCAGCGCGGCGGACGGGTCGAAGCGCCCCGCCACCGGCGCGCCGATCGCGCCGAAGAACACCGTGCCGAGGATCGCGATGCCGAGCGACGCGCCCAGCTGCTGGACCGACTCCAGCGCCGCCGACCCGGACCCGACCTCGTGGTCGGCGATGCCCGCCACGATGATGTCGAACAGCGGGACGAAGATCATCCCCATTCCGGCGCCGAACAGCAGCAGCGGCGCGACCAGGTGCCAGCCGCCGAGACCCGTCCCGGCCGTCTCGAACACCGCGTACAGCGCGGCCAGCCCGGCGACCATCATGCCCAGGCCGAGGTGCAGGATCTTCCGGCCGAGGCGGTTCATGGTCATGCCGGAGAACGCCGACCCGGCGAACGCGCCGATCGCCCACGACGCCATCGCCAGGCTCGCGGCGAGCGGGGTGTAGCCGAGCCCGAGCTGCAGGAACAGGCCGACGGCCAGCGAGAACCCGGTGATCAGCCCGAAGAAGACGACGACGAACAGGACGCCCGAGCTGTAGGACCGGCTGGCGAACACGCTGAGCCGGACGAGCGGCGTCCGGCCGCGGCGGGCGCGGCGCAGCTGGTGCAGCGCGAACGCGGCGAGGACGGGCGCCGACCCGGCGAGCAGCGCCAGCGACCACACCGGCCAGCCCAGCTCGCGGCCCTGGACGAGCGGGTAGACGAGCATGCTCATGCCGAGGCCGCCGAGCAGCATGCCGGTGACGTCCAGCCCGCCCGAGCGGTCGGCCTGTCCCCGCGACCGGTCCGGGGCGGGCAGCACGCGCGCGCCGACGACCAGCGCGTACGCGCCGACCGGGACGTTGATCAGGAAGATCGCGCGCCAGCCGGTGCCGAGCAGGTCGGCGTCGACCAGCAGCCCCGCGACCACCGGGCCGAGGATCGTGGCGAGCCCGATCACCGGGCCGAGCAGCGCGAACGCCTTGCCGACGTCCCTGGCGCCGAACAGATCGCGGATCAGCCCGAAGCCCTGCGGGATCATCACCGCGGCGCACAGCCCCTGCGCGACCCGCGCGCTGATCAGGCTCTCGGGCGACCAGGCGAACGCGCAGGCCACCGAGGTCGCCACGAACCCGGCCGCGCCCGCCAGCAGGACCGGCTTGCGGCCGAACATGTCGCCGAGCCGCCCGCCGGTGAGCAGCGCCACGGCGAGGGCGAGCGTGTACCCGGCGGCCATCCACTGGAGCGCGGAGTAGGACCCGCCGAGGTCCGCGCGGATCGCGGGCGCGGCGACGTTCACGACGGTGGAGTCGAGCAGGTTCAGCAGGGTCGCGGCCAGGACCGCGGACAGCCCGAGCCAGCGGCGCGGATGGGGAGCCGCGCTCTCGGGACGTGCGCCGGAACGGGCGTCGGGACGGGTCTCGGACGGGGCGACCGGGGTGTCGAGCGTGGCGGCCACGGCTCTTCCTTCCTGTTGGAGCGGAATGCTCTGTTCCGATTATAACAGAACGGAACACTTCATTCCAACTCCCGCCGGCGGGAACCGATCGGGGGTGGCGCAAGGGGCCCGATTCGTCCGCAGATGCCATACGCTTCGAGACATGGACGAGGAATCGGCCGAGCGCGGGAAGGGCGGGCTTCGCCGCTTCCTGCGGCGCATGGCGTCGAGCAGGGCCGAACTCGAGGCGGCGGAGCTGCAGAAGTCCTCGGGCGACGAGGGCGCGACGCCGATCACCGACTGCGCCGAGCGCAAGCGCCACTGCGTGGCGGGTACGCTACGTACGGTGACGCTCCGTCCGCGGGGCGGCGCCCCGGCCCTGGAGGCCGAACTGTACGACGGCACCGACGTGATCAGCCTGGTCTGGCTCGGCCGCCGTAAGATCGCCGGCATCGACCCCGGCCGCATGCTGCGCGCCGAGGGGCTGGTGAGCACGCAGGACGGGCGCAAGGTCATGTTCAATCCGCGATACGAGCTGCGCGGCGGTTCGTGAGGCCGCCGCGGGCGGCCGGGAGTACGACATGAGCGAAGTGGAAGCGACGCCGGAGAAGCCGTCGGAAACGCCGCCGGAGAAACCGGCGGCGAAGCCGGAGCCTGAGCGGGACGCGCACGACACCGTCGAGGCGGCCGTCCGCGCCCAGCTCACCAAGGCGCTCGGCGGCGTCCGCGGCATGATCGAGGCCGCCGTCCCCACCATCGCCTTCACCGGCACCTACGTGGTGTCCGACGAGATCAAGCTCGCCGTCGGCGCCGGCGTCGGCGCGGCCGTGCTGCTGCTCGCCGTACGGATCGCGCAGCGCTCCAACCCGCAGTTCGTCCTGAACAGCCTCGTCGGCATCGCGGTCGCCGCGTTCTTCGCGCTGCGCTCCGGCAAGGCCGAGGACGCGTTCCTCCCCGGCATCCTGCTCAACGCCGGCTACGCCGCCGCGATGATCTTCTCGATCGCGGTGCGGTGGCCGATCGTCGGCTTCATCATCGGCACCGTCACCGGCGACCCGACCGCCTGGCGCCGCGACCCCGGCATCGTGAGGCTGTGCTCGAAGCTCACCTGGCTGCTGGTGCTGCCGTGCGCGGCGCGGGTCGCCGTCCAGTACCCGATCTACCTCGCCGACGGCGACCAGAGCGGCCTGCTCGGCGCCGCCAAGATCGCGATGGGCTGGCCGCTCCAGGTCGCGGCGCTCGCGGCCATGGTCTGGCTCCTGGCCCGCGGCCGCACCCCCATCGAACGCGAAAAACCCGCCTAGCCGGGGGCCAGGCGGGCTCCGGACGTCCGGGTTCCGCGCTTCGGGGGTCTGCGCCTCGGGTTCCGCGCGCCCGGTCAGTGGCCGCCTAGCAGTTCGGCGAGTTCGTCTTCGACGTCCTGGCTGGCGACGAACATCAGCTCGTCGCCCGGTTCGAGCGTGTCGTCGGACGTCGGGACCAGCACCCGCCCCTCGCGCAGGATCGCCACCAGCGCCGTGTCGCGCGGCCAGTCCACCGACCCGACCCGCTCCCCGCCGAGCGGCGCGTCCTCCGGCAGCGTCAGCTCCACCAGGTTCGCCTCGCCCTGCCGGAACGTCATCAGCCGGACCAGATCGCCGACGCTGACCGCCTCCTCCACCAGCGCGGACAGCAGCCGCGGCGTCGACACCGCCACGTCCACCCCCCACGACTCGTTGAACAGCCACTCGTTGTTCGGATGGTTGATCCGGGCCACCACCCGCGGCACCCCGTACTCGGTCTTCGCCAGCAGCGACACCACCAGGTTGACCTTGTCGTCGCCGGACGAGGCCACCACGACCTGGCAGCGCTCCAGCGCCGCGTCGTCCAGCGCGGAGATCTCGCACGCGTCGGCCAGCAGCCACTCGGCGCGCGGGACCATCTCCACCTTGATGGCCTTGGGGCTCTTGTCGATCAGGAGCACCTCGTGCCCGTTCTCCAGCAGCTCCGCGGCGATGGACCGGCCCACCGCGCCCGCCCCGGCGATCGCGACCCGCATCAGGACTCCTCCCCGCTCCGCGCCGCGACGGCGAGGTTCACGCGCTCGACGTCGTCGGCGCCGGCCATGATGTGCACGATGTCCCCGTCCTGGATCACGGTGTCGCGGTCGGGGACGAGGGCCTCGCCCATCCGCGACAGGAACGCCACCCGCGTGCCGGCGTGCTCCTCCAGCGCGCCGACCTTCTCGCCGACCCACAGGTGCCCGGAGTCCAGCTCGGCGAGGACGACCGCGCCGGTCGGGTCGCGCCACAGCGGCTCGGCGCCCTCGGGGAGCAGCCGCCGCAGGATCTGGTCGGCGGTCCACCGGACGGTCGCGACCGTGGGGATGCCGAGGCGCTGGTAGACCTCCGCGCGGCGCGGGTCGTAGATCCGGGCGACCACGTTGTCGACGCCGAACGTCTCCCGCGCCACCCGCGCGGAGATGATGTTGGAGTTGTCGCCGCTGCTGACGGCCACGAACGCGGACGCGCGCTCGATGCCCGCCTCGGCGATCACGCCGCGGTCGAACCCGAACCCGGTGATGCGGCGGCCCCTGAACCCGCTGCGCAGGCGGCGGAACGCCTCCGGGTTCTGGTCGATGATGGCCACCGAATGACCCTTGTCCTCCAGGATGTGGGCGAGCGTCGAGCCGACCCGCCCGCATCCCATGATCACGATATGCACGGCCGTTCCCTCTTCCGTCCAGGGGGACGCTCCCCCTGTACCCCCCGCGCCGTGCACGGCACCCGTCGCCGACCGCCCATGCCGTACCGCACCCGAGGAACGTTTCCTGTGATTGATCCCTACTACCGGGCTGCAAACCTACACATCCGCCCAGTCGAGTACTACCCGGCCCGCCCCCTCCGCACGGCCGCCCCGGACGGACCGCGGGGGGCGGGCGGCGGCGTCATGTCCAAAGGCTAGAGTCTCCTCTCGTGTCAAAGGTTCCGGACCTTGCGAAACGGCTGCTCGTCGGCCGGGCGCTGAGCAGCGCGCAGCAGCACGAGCAGCTTCTGAAGAAGCGCATCGCGCTGCCGGTCTTCGCCAGCGACGCCCTCTCGTCGGTCGCCTACGCCCCGCAGGAGATCCTGCTCGCGCTCGGCGCCGGCGGCCTCGTCATGTACCACTACACCCCGTGGGTCGCCGCGGCCGTGGTGGTGATCCTGCTGACGGTGGTCGCCTCGTACCGGCAGAACGTCCGGGCCTACCAGAGCGGCGGCGGCGACTTCGAGGTCGCCACCGAGAACCTCGGCGGCAACTGGGGCGTGGTCGTCGCGGCCGCGCTGCTGGTCGACTACGTCATGACGGTCGCGGTGTCGGTGTCGTCGGGGGTGGAGAACCTCGGGGCGCTGCTGGAGTTCATGCGGCCGCACGAGGTCGGCGTCGCGATCGGGATCGTGGTGCTGCTCACGATCGCGAACCTGCGGGGCCTCAAGGAGGCCGGGGTCGCGTTCGCGATCCCGACGTACCTGTTCATGTTCGCGATGGTCAGCATGCTGCTGTGGGGCTTCGTCCGGCTGGTCGGGGGCGCCGACCTGAAGGCCGAGACCGCGCACTACGACGTCCGCGGCGACGAGACCGACCTCGCCGGGTTCGCGCTGGTGTTCCTGCTGCTGCGGGCGTTCTCGTCCGGCTGCGCCGCGCTGACCGGGGTCGAGGCGATCAGCAACGGCGTGCCCGCGTTCCGCAAGCCCAAGGGCGAGAACGCCGCGAAGACGCTGCTGGCGCTGGGGGTCGTCGCGATGACGCTGTTCGGCGGCGTCATCGCGTTCGCCTACATCACCGACGCCAGGTTCGCCGAACCCGACCAGGGCAGCCAGCTGATCGACCCGGAGACCGGGCGGGCGGTCGAGCACGCCGACCCGGTGATCGCGCAGGTCGCGCACACCGTGTTCAGCAACTTCGAGCTGGGCTTCGTGCTCGTCACCACGATGACCGCGCTGATCCTGTTCCTGGCCGCCAACACCGCGTTCAACGGGTTCCCGGTGCTGGGGTCGGTGCTCGCGCAGAACCGCTTCCTCCCGCGTCAGCTGCACACCCGCGGCGACCGGCTCGCCTTCAGCAACGGCATCGTCATCCTCGCCACGATGGCCGGGCTGCTGATCTACGCCTACGACGCGTCCGTCAGCCGGCTGATCCCGCTGTACACCGTCGGCGTGTTCGTGTCGTTCACCGTCAGCCAGATCGGCATGGTCCGGCACTGGAACCGGCTGCTGGCGACCGAGACCGACGCGGCGCAGCGCCGCCGGATGATGACCTCCCGCGGCATCAACGCGTTCGGCGCCACCCTCACCGGCATCGTCCTCGTCGTCGTGCTGATCACCAAGTTCGCGCTCGGCGCCTACATCGTCTGCATCGCGATGCCGGTGCTGTTCCTGCTGATGAAGGGGATCAGGCGGCACTACGACCGGGTCGCCGTCGAGCTGGTGCCCTCCGGCGAGGACGTCGCGCTGCCCGCCCGCATCCACGGCATCGTGCTCGTCTCCAAGATCCACAAGCCGACGCTGCGGGCGCTGGCGTACGCGCGGGCGACGCGTCCGTCCACGCTGGAGGCGGTGACGGTCGCGGTGGACGCCGCCGAGTCGCAGCGGCTCCAGGACGAGTGGGACGCGCTCGACATCCCCGTCCCGCTGAAGATCCTCGACTCGCCGTACCGGGAGATCACGCGTCCCGTCCTGTCGTATGTGAAGGGCGTCCGGCGGCGGAGCCCTCGCGACGTCGTCACCGTGTTCATCCCCGAGTACGTCGTGGGGCACTGGTGGGAGCAGCTCCTGCACAACCAGAGCGCGCTGCGGCTCAAGGGGCGGCTGCTGTTCCAGCCGGGCGTCATGGTGACGAGCGTCGCGTGGCAGCTGCACTCGTCCGACCGGCTCAAGGGGCGGACGGAACCGCCGGGGCCCGGCGCGTCCCGGCGCCCGCCGCGGACCGGGTCGCGTCCCGGTGCGGGTAGTGTTTCGGAACGTGACTGAGCTGGAACCCGACGTCCTGCCCGACGTCCTCGACCTGGAGGTCGGCAACGTCGCCAACGGCGGCTTCTGCGTCGCCCGGCACGAGGGTCGCGTGATCTTCGTCCGGCACGCGCTGCCCGGCGAGCGGGTGCGGGCGCGCGTCACCGAGCGCGCGAAGAACTTCCTCCGGGCCGACGCCATAGAGATCATCGAGGCGTCCCCGGACCGCGTCGAGCCGCCGTGCCCGTTCGCGGGCCCCGGACGCTGCGGCGGCTGCGACTGGCAGCACGCCGCCCTGCCCGCGCAGCGCGCCCTCAAGGCCGCCGTCGTCGAGGAGCAGCTCCGGCGCCTCGCCGGGATCGACCGGACGGTGATCGTCGAGGAGGTCCCTTACCCGGTGGATTCGGAAGTGGTCCCTCCGCCGGGGCTCGGGTGGCGGACGCGCGTGCAGTTCGCCGTTTCCGGCGGCGTCGTCGGGTTGCGGCGGCACCGCTCGCACGACATCGAGCCGATCGACGAGTGCCTGATCGCCCACCCGGGCGTGGAGCTGATGGGCATCGAGCGCAAGCGCTGGACGGGCGCGTCCGGCGTCGAGGGCATCGTGTCCGCGACCACCGGCGACCGGCTCGTCGTGCTGCGCGGCCGCGACCGCCGCAAGATCAAGGTGCCGCGGCTGGACGTGCCGGTCCGGCTCGTCCGCGGCAAGCCCGAACCCGGCGCGGGCCTCCCGTACGTCCGCGAGGAGGTGTCCGGACGGCTGTACCAGGTCAGCGGCAGCGGCTTCTGGCAGGTCCACCCGGGCGCCGCGCGGCTGCTCGCCGACGCCGTCGTCGACGCGCTCGAACCGAAGCCGGGCGACATCGCCGTCGACCTGTACTGCGGCGCCGGGCTGTTCGCCGGCGTCCTCGCCGACCGCGTCGGGCGCGACGGCCTCGTCGTCGGCGTCGAGTCCGACGGGCAGGCCGCCCGGGACGCCCGGTTCAACCTGCGCGACCTGCCGAACGTGTCGATCGAGCGCGGCCCCGTCGAGGAGATCGTCGCCGACCTGGAGTTCGGCCGCGCGTCCGCCGGGTCCCGCACGCAGAACAAGCGCGGCGGCGCCGGCCATCAGGGCGGCGAGCGTGTCCGGCGCGCCGACCTCGTCGTCCTCGACCCGCCGCGCACCGGCGCGGGGCGCGACGTCGTCGGGCACATCACCCGCCTCGCCGGACGCAAGATCGCCTACGTGTCCTGCGACCCCGCGACCCTGGCCCGCGACCTCGCCTACTTCGGCGAGCTCGGCTGGACGCTGGAGACCTTCCGCGCCTTCGACGCCTTCCCGATGACCCACCACGTGGAGTGCCTCGCCACGCTCGTCCGCGGCTGACCGACCACCTGCGAAAACGGGTTGCGGCGGGGATTACCGTGGAATGGTGATCGAAATCAAGGAGGTCCCGGAGGGCGACGCCGACCGCATGGTCGACCTCGCCGGCATGGTGTTCCACCAGCGCTTCGAAGAGGACGACTACGAGCGCGAGTCGTGGCCGGTGCGCCGGGCCGAGCGGATCGGAGCCTACGACGGCGGCGCCCTGGTGGGGCAGCTCGCGTCCCTGCCGATGCGCCTCGCCGTGCCGGGCGCGTTGCTCGACTGCTCGGCGGTCACGTTCGTCGGGGTGCTGCCCACCCATCGGCGCCGGGGCGTGCTCACGTCCATGATCGACCGGATGCACGCGGACGCGGTCGCCGCGCGCCGCCCGCTCGCCGCGTTGTGGGCGTCGGAGGGCGTCATCTACGGGCGGTACGGCTTCGGCCTCGCGACCCGCGCGATCTCGCTGGAGGTCGACACGTCCCGGCCTCTCGATCTTCGCACCACGCCCGATCCCGCGCCGCTCCGGCTGCTCGACCCCGCGTCCGCCCCGGAGATCCTCGACCCGATCTACACGCGTGCGCTGGCAGCGCGGCCCGGCGGACTGGTGCGCGACCCCGAATGGTGGTCGCGGTCCGTCCTGGTCGAGGTGGACCGCGAGGCGCCCGGCTACACCGGACCGCGCGCCGTCGTCCATCCGGCCGGGTACGCCGTCTACCGCACCCACGGCGGCGGGGACCGGACGGTCCGCGTCACCGACCTCATCGCCGAGACGCCGCAGGTCGAGGCGGCGCTCTGGCGGTACCTGGCGTCGATCGACCTCACCTCCCGCATCCACGCGCCGGGCCGTCCGGTGGACGACCTGCTCCCGCACATGGCCGCCGACCCCGACCAGGTCGCCGTCAAGGGCGACTACGGCACCCTCTGGCTGCGGCTCGTCGACGTCCCCGGCGCGCTGCGCGCCCGTTCCTGGGCCGCCGACGACGCGTTCGTCCTGGAGGTCCAGGACGCCCGCATCCCGGCGAATGAGGGCCGGTGGCGGCTGAAGACCGGTTCGGCGCCGTCCTGCGACCGGACGGCGGACGCCCCCGACCTGACCCTGTCGGCCGCCGACCTCGCCGCCGTCTATCTCGGCGGCGTCCGCCCGACCACGCTGGTCCGCGTCGGCGCGGTGACCGAGCACACGCCGTCCGCCGCCGCCCGCCTGGAGGCGGCGCTCGCCGTGCCCCTCGCGCCGTTCATTCACGACGACTTTTGAGGCGTCCTTCTGAGGCGTCCGCCGCGTCCGGCCGGAGCGGCGGGTGATCTTGCGGTGGCAGGATCGGAGCCGGCGCGTGTCGACGGCGGAACGGAGCGGCTGTGAGCGATCTGGTGGAGTTCCTGCGGGCCCGGCTCTTCGAGGACGAGGACACCGCACGGCGGGCGGCCGACAACCGGACGCGTCCGAACGGCGGGCCGGACTCGTCCGGGGACGAGCGGTGGCAGTGGGTCGAGACGCACTCCGGGGAGCGGCTACGGCTTGGGCGGTACCCGAACGACCGCCTTGAGGGACCCGTCTCGCTGCGAAGCGTCGACGAGTATCCGTTGCGGAGCCGCTACGGGTACGGGCCGCACCACGTGCTGGACACATCGAACGTCGACGTGAATGTGGCGTTGCACATGGCGCGCCACTCGCCGGCGCGGGTGGTGGCGGAGGTCGCGGTGAAGCGGCGCCTGCTCGAACTGCATTCGCGGATGAACGGGACGGGCGTCTGCCAGGCGTGCGGCGAGCGCGTCCGGGAGGGCGGGTGCATGACGCTGCGGCTCCTCGCGACGCCGTACTCCGACCACCCGGCGTACCGGACGACCTGGCGGGCGTGAACGTCCGCGGCGCCGGCGCCCGCTGGATGTTTCCTGGTGTTTCCGGCATGCTGGGCCGCATGGCCGGGGACGTGGACCGGGAACGGGTCGCCAAGTACGCCGTGGCCAGGCGCGGGTCGCTCGGGCTGACGCAGGAGCAGCTGGCGGAGCGGGCCGGGGTGACGGTCAAGACGGTCTACAACCTGGAGGCGGGGGAGCGCTGGCCGCAGGCGCGCACCCGGAGCGCCGTCGAGGACGCGCTGCGGTGGCGGCCCGGCGACCTCGCCCGCATCGCCGAGGGCATGGAGCCGCTCGGCGGCCAGGACCCGGCGGACGCGGACGAGACGCCCCGCGAGCTCGCGGAGCTCAACGCGTACTTCGCCGACCTGCGCACCGATCCCGGCGAGAAGCGGCGCATGGCGCTCGCGTTCCTCCGCGCGCTCTACGGCGAGCCAGAAGGACGCTGAATTACCGGGTCTTTCCGGACGCCTACCTCCAGAAGAACACCTTGGCGCTGCCCTGCGTCACGGTGGCGGGGCCGCCGCCGTGCTGGATCAGCTGGAAACGCACCCGGTGACCCTCCCGGACGGTGTCGGCGGCGAGCCCGTACACCAGGTTGGTCGTGTCGCCGACGGACACGAAGTCCTGGACGGGACCGGCCTCGAACCTGCTCGCGTCGTCGACGTCCACCTCGACGGCGCGGGCCTGGATGAGCGTGCCCGCGGGGACGCCGCCGACCGTCGCCGCCACGGACAGGCTGTAGCGGGCGGAACCGGTCAGCAGGCTCGGGCCGCCCTTGTCCCAGTGCTGGTGCTCCTCGTCGGAGTATTCCTTGGCCCAGCTGACGTTCGTCCACGTGCCGGGGGGAAGCTCCTGCCGGTCGTCGCCGGTGCCGACGGAAACGTAGTCGGGCATGTCGTCTCCCTCGGGCGAGACGCCGACGCGCCACTGCCCGTAGTCGCTGCGGACGGCGCGGTCGTAGTCGACGCCGACGCCGTTGATCTCGTGGTCGTTGGAGTACTGCTGGAGCTGGGCGCGGTCGTCCCACTGGCCGCCGGACCAGGCGTAGGTCTGCCAGCCGTAGGCGATCTTCCCGGCGTCGAACGCGCGTTTCATCGGCCCGTACCCCGCGTACAGGCCGACGCGGCCGCGGCCGACGACGCTCGCGGCGCCGTCCAGGTAGGCGTTGATCTCGTCCTGCTGGGCGGGGGAGGCGTCCCAGTCGGCGGCGAAGTAGATCGGGCGGTCGTCCGGCATTCCGCACGCCCGCGCCTGCGCGTCGGCGTCCTCGGCGTCGGCGGCGCCGGCGGCGCGTCCGTCCAGGGGGCGCTTGGCGGTGGTCTCCCAGACGACCACGAGCCAGATGCCCGCGCCGGAGAGCTCGTCGGCCTCGGCGCGGGTCAGGTTCTTGCCGGTCGTGTCGTGCGAGAGGTAGCGGCACGCGAACTTCGCCCCGGCCCGTTTCAGCGCGGCCGCGCCTGGGCGGCCCCACGCGTAGTCGACACCGAAGACAGCCATGGGGACTCCGTGGGTCGTGGTTCCGGTCCGTCCATCGATTGAACAACGCGTGCCCGTGATCGCGCAGCGGATTCGGCCGGGTGACCGTCCGTGACGGTGGGCGGGACCCTGCGGTCACCATCTGTGACGACACGCCGACGCGGCGCTAGGCGGCGGGCCGGGCGCTCGCTACAACGGACGTGTCCGCAAGAAGGAACCGCAGGCCACGGGGGGCTCATTGTGATCCGGACATGGAAGGTGCGCGGTCTCGTCCTGCTGACGGCCGCGCCGCTGCTGGGGCTCGTGCCCGTCGCGTCCTGGGCCGAGGCGGGCGGTTCGACGCGGACCGCGCACACGGCGCGGCAGGACGGCGCTCCGAAACCGCCCCCGAGGCCCAGGACGCACGCCAAGCCGAAACCAAAGCCGAAGTCGAAGACCAAGCCGGAGTCGAAGCCCGGGCCCGAGAAGCCCAGACCCGAATCGAAGCCGAAGGCCAAGCATGGCAAGCCGAGGCCGATGCATGTGCATCCCAAGCCCAAGCCCAAGCCGGCGGAGCCGAAGCCGGAGCCGAGGCCGAAGTCGAAGCCGAAGCCGAAGCACGCCAAGCCGCGCGGCGAGCACGTCGTCGCGAAAGGCGGGGTGCTGCGCACGGTCGCGCCCGAGAAGGACGTGATGCCAGGACGCGTCTACGAGTGGACGTGGACGTTCCAAGCGACCTCGAAGGAGCGTCCGAAGGCGGGCAAGGCGAAGCCAGTCAAGGCCAAGCCGGGGAAGGCGAAGCCCGGGAAGGCGAAGTCCGTCAAGGGCAAGGGCGGCGCGTTGCCGATCAGGAGGGCCAAGGCGCCTGAGGCGGTGTTCCGGGCGACGCTGCCGAAGTCGCTGGCGTTCGTGTCCGGCGAGAAGGACTGCGCGTCCAGTGGGCGGACGGTCGTCTGCCGTCTCGGCGCCGTCCGGCCGGGCCAGAAGGTCGGCGGCGTGCTCAGGGCCAAGGTCGCCAGGCGGGCGGAGCCCGGCCGGAAGATCAGGCCGCGCGGGACGGTGACCTGGGGCGGCACGCGCGTCACCAGGTGGTTCCCGGCCGTGCGCGTCGCCGCCGTCGCCGATCTCGCGATCACGAAGACCGCGCCGGCGAAGGCGCGGGCCGGGGCGGAGATCCCGTACGAGATGAGGGTCCGCAACCTCGGCCCGTCCACGGCGGAGAGCGTGACGGTCCAGTCGCGGGGGCCCATCAAGCTGGTCGGGCGGGACACCGCGTGCCTGCCCCGCCGCGGCGCCTACGTGTGCTCGGTGGGTGCGCTCCGGGCGGGTGAGTCCAGGACGCTGCACCTCAAGGCGGTGCCGCGCAGGAGCGTCCGCGCGGGGACGGTGCTGGAGTCGTCCTGGACGGCGGCCTCGCCGACCGCCGACGCCGACCGCGCGAACAACAGCGCCGTCGCCCGCACCCGGATCACCGGGCGGCGCTGACCCGGTGTCGCGGCCGGGGCCGCACGGGTTGCAGGATGGGACCATGCGACTTCGGATCTTCACCGAGCCCCAGCAGGGGGCGAGCTACGAGACACAGCTGGCCGTGGCGAAGGCGGCGGAGGACCTCGGGTTCGACGCGTTCTTCCGCTCGGACCACTACGTCAAGATGGGCGACGTGACGGGCGAGCCGGGCCCGACCGACTCCTGGATCACCCTGGGCGCGCTGGCCAGGGAGACCAGCCGGATCAGGCTCGGCACGCTGGTCACGGCCGCGACGTTCCGGCACCCCGGTTCGCTGGCGATCTCCGTCGCGCAGGTCGACCGGATGAGCGGGGGGCGCGTCGACTTCGGTCTCGGGACGGGCTGGTTCGAGGAGGAGCACACGGCGTACGGCATCCCGTTCCCGAGCCTGGGGGAGCGGTTCGCCCGGCTTGAGGAGCAGCTCGAGATCCTCACCGGGCTGTGGGGGACGCCGGGCGGCGAGACGTACTCGTTCAGCGGCGAGCACTACACGCTGGCGGATTCGCCCGCGCTGCCCAAGCCCGCCCAGGCGGGCGGTCCGCCGATCATCGTCGGCGGGGCCGGGCCGAAGCGGACGCCGCGGCTCGCCGCACGCTACGCCGACGAGTACAACGTCCCGTTCACGCAGCCGGAGGGCACGGGCGCCGCGTTCGACCGGGTCCGCGCGGCGTGCGCCGAGGCGGGCCGGACGAGGCCGCTCGTCTACTCGGTCGCGCAGGTCGTCTGCTGCGGCCGGGACGAGGAGGAGGTGCGGCGCCGCGCCGCCGCCATCGGACGGACGGTGCCGGAGCTGCGGACGAACGGCCTGACCGGCACGCCGGGCGAGCTCGTCGACAAGATCGGCCGGTTCGCGGAGCTGGGCGCCGAGCGCGTCTACCTGCAGGTCCTCGACCTGCAGGATCTGGAGCACCTGGAGCTGCTGGCCGCGGAGGTCATGGCCAAGCTCTGACCACCGGCAAGCGCGAGGGCCCGCGCCGGGACGTTTCCCTCCGCGGGCCTCCGCGTCCGGCCCTCACGCCGTCAGGCGTCCGGTCACCCGGATTCCTCTTCGGGACGGGGGTGCGTCGGCAGCAGGAACGTCGCCAGGAAGGAACTCGCCATGGAGATCCGCCGCGTGTACACCTCGCACCGCGACATCGACCAGGTGTCGATGGGGCTGATCCCCACCGGCCCCAACCTGTTCGCGGTCGCCGAGGCGTAGCTCGCCCTCATACGGCGGGCGGCGTCCCCCGGAGACCGCCGCGCTCAGTCGACACCGTCGGGATGTACGTCGACGCCGACTCCGTCGAGGGGACGATCTACTCGGCCAAGCTCGACGGCGGCGCGGAGGCGATGGAGCAGTTCCACCGCTACCTGGGCGAGATCCGCGACTTCTTCAAGGCGCTGCCCGCCGGCCGCTATCCGAACCTGAACGGCCACGCCTTTGCGTCGCTTAGGCGAAGACGTTGTGGAACGCGGCGTGCCTCGGGGCGCCCTTGGCGGTGTCCCAGACAGCGAAGACGACATGCTCGAAACGGTCGGCGAACTCTCCGCCCGGACGGAGTTGCTCGGCGAACACCTCGGCCACCTCTACCGGGTCGTTGCGGAAAACACCGCAGCCCCAGGCGCCGAGGACCAGCCGCCGGTGCTCGTTGGCCAGCGCCACGGCGAGGAGCTTGCGGGCGCGTAGACCGAGCACGTCGCGTATGCGCTCGGCCTTGGCGGCGTCACGGATGGCGCCTCGGTTGGGGGCCGGGGACGTCAGGAACGCGACGTCGTACGGCTCCTCCAGGAGCGTTCCGTCGTCGCTCCGGAAGACCGGCACGTTCGGTGAATAGATCATGTGGTCGCTGTAGAGCAGGTCGCCTTGGGCTCGATGGAAATCGTAGAACTCCCTGGCCGAACGCAGTGACGCGTACAGGCCGGACGACCGGGCCAGCCCTTCCTCCTGGGCGTGCGCTCCATTCAGGAACCCTCCGCCAGGGTTCTTCGCGGAGGCGAAGTTCAACGCGAACGGGACGACTCCTTGGCCGTGCATTCGGCGGGCGGCGGCGAGAGTGGTCTCGTCGGTGACTTCGATACGCGTCTGCGTGCCGGGTTCGGGCGCGGGCAGGCGTCGCAGTAGCTGCTTCAGCTCGTCCGGGCGGTACAGGACGGTGTCCCGGACCGCGCGGGCCAGGCCGTCGGCGATCGAGACCGTGCGGCCGGACGGCGCGACGTAGTCGCCGCGGTCGAGGACGGCCACGGTCTCCTGCGCCGTCATCCGGCGGGGATGTCTGCTCATAACGCTCCGGATTCTGGTGGCGCCGGGAACGTGGCCGCAAACCCTTTTGCGGGCGGCCCATGCCCTTCGCCCGGAAAATGAATATGGTGCGTTCGGCCCGGTCCGCCAGACTTGTCGTCGTGCTTCTGACGATCACCACGACCCTGAACCAGGCGACCGACCTGGGATTCCTCCTGCACAAGCATCCCGGACGGGTGCAGGCGTTCGAGCAGTCCTTCGGCACGGCGCACGTCTTCTACCCCGACGCGGACGAATCCCGTTGCACGGCGGCGCTGCTGCTGGACGTCGATCCGATCAAGCTCGTGCGCACGCGCGGCAGAGGCACACCGGACTTCTCCCTCGGCCAGTACGTCAACGACCGGCCGTACGCGGCGTCGTCGCTGCTGGCCTCGGCGATGGCGAACGTGTTCCGCACCGCCATGCGGGGACGGTGCGACCTGCGTCCCGACCTGGTGGACACGCTGATCCCGCTGGAGATCGTCCTGCCTGCGCTGCCGTGCCGCGGCGGTCCCGGGCAGGCGGAGCGGTTCTTCGCGCCGCTGGGCTGGGACGTGTCGGCCCTGCCGGTCCCGCTCGACCCGGAGTTCGGCGAGTGGGGCGATTCCCGGTACGTGACGCTCACGCTGACGGGGACGCTGCGGCTCGCCGACGCGCTCAACCAGCTCTATGTGCTGCTGCCCGTCCTGGACGACGCCAAGCACTACTGGATGGCGCCCGACGAGGTGGACAAGCTGATCCGTGCCGGGGAGGGCTGGCTCGCCACGCACCCCGATCGCGGAACCATCACCCGCCGCTATCTGGCCAACCGGCGTGGTCTCGTCCGGACGGCACTCGGACGCCTCGCCGACGCCGAAGACGCGCCCGAGGAGGCACTCGACCCGGCGCAAGTGGAGGAGGAGCAGCCGACCGTCGAGGACGGCGAGGACCAGTCGCCGCCGGAGGCGCAGCCCGTTTCCCTCGCGGAACGCCGTCTCCAGTCGGTCGTGCAAGCACTGCACGACGAGAACGCCAGGCGCGTCATCGACCTTGGCTGCGGCTCCGGGAAACTCCTGTCGCGCCTGGCCAAGGACGATTTCTTCAGCGAGGTCTCAGGGACGGACGTGTCGCACCGTGCGCTCAGCCACGCCTGGCGGAGGCTCCGCTGGGACCAGCAGCCCCGCCGCCCGACCGACCGGGTGAAAGACGTCTTCCAGGGCGCGCTCACCTACGCGGACGAACGATTCCGCGGTTACGAGGCGGCCGTGCTCATGGAGGTCGTCGAGCACATCGACCCGCCGCGCCTCAGCGCGGTGGAGCGGGTCGTGTTCGGGCACGCCAAGCCCCGCGTCGTGGTCGTGACGACGCCGAACTCCGAGCACAACGTCCGCTACGAGGGCCTGGCGCCGGGGGCGATGCGCCACCCCGACCACCGCTTCGAATGGACGCGCGCCGAGTTCCGCGCCTGGGCGGACCGGGTCGCCGCCGCGCACGGCTACCGCGTCCGGCACGTTCCCGTCGGCGACGACGATCCCGAGGTCGGCGCGCCGACGCAGATGGGGGTGTTCACGCGATGACCGAGATCAGGGTCCCCGAGATGGGGCTCGTCGTGCTGGTCGGAGTGACCGGTTCGGGCAAGTCGCACTTCGCGCGCAAGCATTTCAAGCCGACGCAGGTGATCTCGTCCGACTACTGCCGCGGTGTGGTGTCGGACGACGAGAACGACCAGTCCGCGACCGGAGACGCGTTCGACCTGCTGCACTACATCGTGGCCACGCGGCTGCGGCGCGGCCTGCTGACCGTGGTCGACGCCACCAACGTGCAGAGCGCGGCGCGGCAGTCGCTGCTGCGGATCGCGAAGGACCACGACGTGATGTCGGCCGCGATCGTCCTGGACGTCCCTGAGAGCGTCGCTGCCGAGCGGAACGCCGTCCGCCCCGACCGGAACCTGCCTCCGCACGTCATCCCGCGTCAGCGGCGCGAGCTGAGGCGCGGCATGCGGTCGCTGGCGCGCGAGTTCCGCCGCGTCCACGTGCTGACCGGCGTCGAGGAGATCGACGCCGCGACGATCGCCTACGACAGGGCGTGGAACGACAGGCGGGAGCTGACCGGGCCGTTCGACATCGTCGGCGACGTGCACGGCTGCCGCGCCGAGCTGGAGGACCTCCTCGCCGGCCTCGGCTACGAGATCGACCGCGACGCGCAGGGGCTCGCCGTCGGAGCGAACCACCCGGGCGGGCGCACGGCCGTCTTCGTCGGCGACCTCGTCGACCGCGGACCGGATTCGCCGGGCGTGCTGCGCCTGGTGATGGGCATGGTGGCCGACGGCAACGCACTGTGCGTCTCGGGCAACCACGAGGCGAAACTCGTCCGCGCCCTACGCGGGCGCAAGGTGCGCGTCGCGCACGGGCTCGCCGAGTCGCTGGAGCAGCTCTCCGCCGTGCCCGACGAGTTCCGCGACGACGCACTGCGCTTCATGGACGGCCTCATCAGCCACTACGTCCTGGACGGTGGTCGCCTGGTCGTGGCCCACGCCGGGCTGAAGGAGGAGTACCAGGGGCGTGCGTCCGGCCGGGTCCGATCGTTCGCGCTCTACGGCGACACCACCGGGGAGACCGACGAGTACGGCCTGCCCGTGCGGTACCCGTGGGCGCGCGACTACCGGGGCAAGGCCATGGTCGTGTACGGGCACACGCCCGTCCCCGAAGCGGAATGGGTCAACAACACGATCTGCCTGGACACCGGCGCGGTGTTCGGCGGGAAGCTGACCGCGCTGCGCTACCCCGAGCGCGAGCTGGTCTCCGTCCCGGCCCAGCAGGTCTGGTACGAGCCGACGCGTCCCCTGAACGCGCCGGTCGGCATCGGAGCGGGTGGGGCTCACCGGGAGGACGAGGTCCTGAAAATCGAGGACGTGCTCGGCGCGCAGGGCGTCGAGACCCGCCTGATGGGTCGCGTCGCCGTCCGCGAAGAGAACGCGCTGGCCGCGCTGGAGGTGATGAGCCGCTTCGCCGTGGACCCGCGTTGGCTCGTCTACCTGCCGCCCACCATGGCCCCGGCCGAGACGTCACAGCTGCCCGGATACCTGGAGCATCCCGCCGAGGCCCTCGCCGCATACCGGGACAAGGGCTGCGACCGTGTCGTGTGCGAGGAAAAGCACATGGGCTCGCGTGCCGTTGTCGTCGTCTGCCGGGACGCGTCCGTCGCGGCCGACCGCTTCGGTGTCAACGACGGGACGACTGGTGCCATCTACACCCGCACCGGACGTTCCTTCTTCCGCGAACCGTCGCGCACGACCGAGGTACTGAACCGGATCCGTTCCGCGATCGGTGCCGCAGGGCTCTGGGAAGAACTGGGCACCGGATGGCTGGTCATCGACAGCGAACTGCTGCCGTGGTCGGCCAAAGCCATGGACCTCATCCGCACGCAGTACGCCGCGACCGGCGCGGCAGCCCGCGCGTCCTTGCCGATGGCGTCCGACCTTCTCGCTCGCGCAGAAGGGCGCGGCCTCGACGTCGGCGGCCTCCGGAAACACATCGACCGGCGTGCCGCCAACGCGTCCCGCTTCCGCGACGCCTACGCGCGCTACTGCTGGACGGTCGACGGCCTGACCGGCCTACGTCTCGCGCCGTTCCAGATCCTCGCCGGAGAAGGCCGCTCCTGGGCCGTCGCACGCGACCACGAATGGCACATGTCCATGGCCGAACGGCTCGCAGACCATGACCCGAGCGGCTTCGTCCAGCGGACGGTCTCGGTGATCGTCGACCTGAACTCGTCGGAGTCGGAGACCGCCGTCACCGGATGGTGGGAGAAACTCACCGCGGAGAGTGGCGAGGGCATGGTCGTCAAGCCGCTGGGGCCGCTCCCGGACGACAGGCGGGTCCAGCCGGGCGTCAAATGCCGCGGCCCGGAATACCTGCGCATCATCTACGGCCCGGACTACGGCGAGCCGGAGAACCTCGAACGGCTGCGCGGCAGGTCGCTCGGCCGCAAGCGCTCACTGGCGATGCGCGAGCACGCGCTCGGGATCGAGGCGCTCGACAGGCTCACCGGCGGCGAACCGCTGTGGCGGGTCCACCAGGCGGTCTTCGCCGTCCTGGCCTTGGAGTCCGAGCCCGTCGACCCGCGCCTGTAGACGCGCGCCTACAGACGCGCGGCCCGTCCCCTGGGCGGCCCCTAGGGGACGGGCCGTACAAAACGTCGCCCGGCCGGCTCGTGAAGAACCGGTCAGGTGGTGAAGAGCATGTGGAAGACGCTCCCGCCGTGGGGGCGGTGGTGACGCGCACCGTGGTGATGGTGGTGCACCGACGGCGCCGGGGCTCCCCATCCCGGTGAGGCCGCGGGCGGCGGGGCCGCCCGGTACTGCGACTCCATCTGGGCCAGGGCCTCAAGTTCCCCGTAATCGAGGAAGATGCCCCGGCAGCTGTCACATTGCTCGATGTGGACTCCGCTGCGGGTGTAGGTCCGCATCACGCCACGACACTTAGGGCAGTGCATCGCCTTGTCTTCCTTCCAGTATGGATCCCCAGGTAGAGGCTAAATGTAGGGCAGGTTTCGCGCCACGTCATGCCGCGTCCCCCGCCGCCGATATTCTGCCGCAGGCGTCGACCATCGCCTGCTCCGGCCCGTCGAGCGGCCGGTCCTCCCTTTCCGCGGATATGACGCACGTGGCGGCTATCTGGATCGCAAGACTTCGCGCGGGAACGTCCAGGGTCGTCCAGGGGTCGCCGTTGGCCGGGACGGCCGCGCCGCCCGCCTCCGTGTACGCATCCAGGAAGCGGCCCCACTCATCGGGCGGCAGAACCCCCGCCGAATAGAGCGCGGCTGGACGAGCGAGGTCCCATGCGGGGTCGCCTCTTCCGAGGTCTTCGATGTCGATGAGCCGCCACCGTCCGTCCTGTGCGCGGACCATCTGGCCGAGGTGCCAGTCTCCATGGATCAGGCGCTCCGCCGTCCCAGGAGGCTTTTCGCCGTCGCCGCGTATCCAGGCGGGAAGGGTGGCGAACGCGTGTCGGATTTCGTCCTCGGCAGGGCCGTGGCCCAGTTCCGAAACACGTCGTTCCACGCGCGTGGGACGCCCCCATGACGGGGCATCTGCCGGAACCCTCGTGGAATGGAGCGCCGCCAGAAGCCGCGCACCCTCCTCCCAGGGCAGGTCCTTTTTCGGATCCACCGGCTCGCCATAGTGGTAGACCGTGACGGTCCGCCCGTCAACGTCGAGCGGCGGCCCCAGCGGACCGAGCAGGACCTCCGGAACGGTGGCCGCCACCCGTAGCCGTTCGAGGAACGGGGGCCCGTGCTCACGGTCGGCCTGGTGCGCCTTCACCGCCACGTCACCGACGCGTACGACCAGCACACCGTGCCGGTCGTACAGCGTCCGCGGTTCCTCTTCCGCGGACGGCGCTTCCACGGACGGTGCTTCCGCAGAAGGCGCGGACATGACGGGACCCGCCGAGTCCCGCCCGATCGCGCGTCCGATCTCGATGAGCCGGGTGACGAGCCCCGGCTGGGCGGTCTCGGTGTGCACCCGCACAGTCAACCACCTGGCACGGGACGGTTCCGCCTACGCGGGCGAGTTGACGACTTCGTCGCGGAGCCGCCGCCGGACGACCTTCCCCACCATGTTCCGCGGCAGTTCCGTCCGCGGACGGAATTCGGCGGGCACTTTGTAATGCGAGAGATAGCGTTCGCAGTGCCGCCGCAGTTCGTCCGCCGAGAAAAGGTAGGCGGGGTGCTCCACGACGTGCGCGATGATGCGTTCCCCGCGCCGTGCGTCCGGGACGCCGACCACCGCGCAGTCGTGGACGGCGGGATGCCGCCGCAGAACCCTTTCCACCTCGGTGGGGAAGACGCTGAAACCGCTGACCTTGATCATGTCGCGCTGGCGTTCCAGGATCGTGAAGAAACCGTCGTCGTCCATCACCGCGATGTCACCCGTACGGAGCCAGCCCTTCGACAGGGTCTGCGCGGTGGCGAGCGGCGCGTTCCAATAGCCCGCGAACACCTGCGGCCCGCGCACGACCAGCTCGCCAGCCTCGCCCGGCGGCAGGACCCTCGTCGGCTCTTCCTGGTCGACGATGACCGCGTCGGTTAAGGGCAGCGGCAGGCCGACCGTCAGGTTCCGTGCCCCGCCCCCCAGCGGATTGGCGGTGACGGCCGGGGACGCCTCCGTCAGCCCATAGCAATTGATGAGCCCCTTGGCGCCCGCCCGGTGCAGCCGGTCGATGGTGCTCTGCCCGATGCTCATCGCGCCGGAGACGAAGACGCGCAGCGAATTCAGGTCGGACGGCAGCATCCGCGGGCTGTCGAGCAATTGCTCGTACAGCGTCGGCACCCCGGGGAAGATGGTCGGCCGGTATTTGCGGATCGCACTGAGCACGCGGTCGGCGTCGAAGCGCGGGAGCAGCACCACGGCACCGGCCGTCATCACCGGCGCGACGAGGCAGCTCATCAGCCCGAACGAGTGGAACAGCGGCAGGACCGCCAGCGTCACGTCCTCGCCAGGGCGGGCCGCGCGGTCCCACGCGTGCTGCTGGCAGGCGTTCGCGACGAGGTTCCGGTGCGTGAGCATCGCGCCCTTGGGGCGCCCTTCCGTCCCGCCCGTGTACTGGATGGCCGCGAGCTGCCGCGACGGCTCGATCTCCAGCTGCCGGACGGGCCGCTGCGGCGCCCGCTGCATCTCGCTGAACGGCACGACGCCGGGATCGTCCGGCACGTCCGCGGTGACGGCCGCCCGCCGCCGCCGCGCCCGTGCCAGCGGCAGCCGCAGCGCGATCCGCTGGGCGGCGGGCAGGAAGTCGGCCAGCGACGTCACGACGATGTGTTCGAGCTGGAGCTCGGCGCGGACGGCGCGCACCGTCGCGTAGGAACGATCCAGCACGACGGCGGCGCGGGCACCGCAGTCGGCGAGCTGGTGGAGCATCTCCTCCTCGGTGTACAGCGGGTTGTGCTGCACCGCGATCGCGCCCCTGCGCAGCACGCCGTAGAACGCGATGACCTGCTGCGGGCAGTTCGGCAGGATCAGCGCCACCCGGTCGCCCGGCTGGACGCCGAGCCGGTGGAGGCCGGCGGCGAACCGGTCCACGGCCGCGCGCAGATCGCGGTAGCTGATCCGGCGGCCGAAGAAGATGAGCGCGGTCCGCTTCGGATACTTCTCCGCGGCGTCGTCGAGAAGCCGCGTAACCGGAATGTCTGGAATATTCAGTTCGCCGGAAACGCCCGGCTGGTACGACTGCCGCCACGGGGAAGATCGTTGTGACGAGTGCCACATGGGACCAGATTCAACCATCCCGGCGGCGCCCACGTCCCCGCTTCACGATCTTCATTCCGCGACACGTCACCGGCCGGCCAGGCCGAGGCCGCCCGAACGAAGATCTGAATGGCCACTGGCCGCGCACACGCTCGGCAGGAACGTCCGGACGGGCTCTCCCGAGTCTCAGATGCGCCCGGTGCCGCGGCACACGTTGCACTTCTCGCCGCTGGCGGTGCTCGTGCCGGTCCCGTTGCAGCCGGGGCAGGCGCGCGTCGCCGGCTTGTTGTGCTTGCCCACGTCCACCACCCCCGGCTTTCATCTTAGGGGCTGAACCCGCGGCCGGGACGCGTCCGGGGGCGAAGGCAGGCGGAAGGGCTCGGGGAGGCCAGGCATGATCGACGCGGCGGACGCGGCCGCCACGCGGGTCCGGCGGATCGCGGACGGCGCGGCGGCACGGCTCCGGCTCGCCGCCGGCTTCTACACCGGGAACCGGTTCCCCTACGGCCGCGCGGAACTGAGCTTCCTCCGCTGGGAGATCGCCCGCGGCGTGCTGGACCCGCCCACCGCCGACCCGCCGGGCAGCCCGTGGTGGCGCGCCGTCAACGACAGTCTCCTACGCGACAAGACCGAAGCCTTGCTGCTGGCCGACGGCCACTCCGGCGAACCGTCCTCGCGCAGCGTCCAACTGTGGAGCGAGTTCCTCAGCAAGCCGTCGCCCCCCGCCTGGTACCGCGCCCACAACGCCAGCGTCGTCACCGGCTACCTGCGGAACGCCACGCTCGCGCTGCCAGAACTCCCCGCCGAGCGCTTCATGATGAACGTCGCGCTCGTCCGCGTCCTGCACGCGCACGCGCTGGTCGCGCGCCCCCGCCTCGCCCTCGGCCCCTTCGCGCCCCTCGGCCGCATCCTCGGCGACCCCCGCGGCAGGACGGTCGGGTTCTTCCTCGACCTCCGCAGCGCGTTCCCCGAGCTCTACCCGCTGCACGGCCTGCGAGTCGAAGACCTGGTCGCCGCCGAAGGGCGGCTCCCGCGCGCCCTCGACTACGGCATCATCGTCCCGCGCCTCGTCCCCCTGTACGACTTCGCGTCCGAGTCGCTCGGCCTGCCGGGCATCGAGGACCTGATCAGCGACGGCACCCCCTGCTACGCCTTGCCTGCCCGCCGTTCGGACTGGCACGACACCAACGCCCGCCGCCTCTCAACCCGCCTGGCCGCCTACGCGGTAAGGCTCCGCGCCTGACACCCACCCGACCCCCGAATCAGAGCCTCAACACTTCCTTAACGCGGGCATAAAGAGGGGGCCGGGTGGGGGTTGGGGTGCGAGGTTCGTGGCGTGGCACTGCGAATGGGTAGGAGCACCGGTTCGTTCGCTCCCGGGTCGGCGGGGGAGCGGATGGGCCCCGCGGTGGTCGCCCGGGCCTTCCAGGCGTTGCCTTCCGCGCATCGTGAGATCTTGGCCGAGACCGTCTTCAGGGACCGGTCGGTCAACGAGGCCGCGGCCTCACTGGGGGTGCCGGTGGACGTGGTCAAGCTCCGCGTCTACCACGCGCTCCGCGCATTGAACACCGCCTTGGACGCGCCCAGAGCGAGCCGATAAATGGTTTGCCGGGACGGGAGCCGTCCCGGCATCATGGGCGTCGTAGGGAGCGAGACCGAGAGGAGAGAAAGCATGCGTCGCCATCGAATGCAGAGCAGTCTTTTCGGTCTCGGGAGCCGTTCAAGGACGTGAGTCGCGCGTCCTGACGCTGGCCGCCCGTTGACCGCGGGCGGTTTTTCTTTTTCCCGGAGGGTTGGCCGAGCGGAAAGGCAGCGGCTTGCTAAGCCGTGGTCAGGGTCATCCCTGCGCGAGTTCGAATCTCGCACCCTCCGCACCGGGTGAGGACGCTGGTGTGTCCAGCGGTTTCATAAGCCGCGGCAGGCAGGTTCGATTCCTGCACCCGGTACGCACAACCGAACATCGAGTCTCCGTGGCGCAGTTGGAGAGCGCGCCGGGTTGCGGACCCGGAGGTCGCAGGTTCGAGTCCTGCCGGAGATGCGGCTTCCGTGGTGTAGTGGTCTGCACGCCAGGTTGTGGTCCTGGAGGTGTCGGTTCGATCCCGATCGGGGGCCCTGCGGGCGATTTGGCGATCAGATATTGCCGAGGCGCTGGCTCCGGATTGCGTTGCATTGGAGCAATGCCGGAAAAGCATTCGGCATGCTCAGCTCTTCCGTGAAGGCGCGCCTGCTGGGGTCCGGGATGATGGCGGCGCTCGCGCTCGTCGCCTACGGCGCGCCCGTCCGGGCGGAGCCCGGGCCCGCGCCGTACCTCGATCCGCGGCTGTCCGTCGAGGCCCGGGTGGACGACCTGCTCGACCGGATGAGCCTCGACGACAAGCTCGGCCAGATGACGCAGCCCGAACGCAGGCACATCACGCCGGAGGAGATCACCCGGTACCGGGTCGGGTCGGTGCTGTCGAGCGGCGGGTCGGCGCCCAGCCCGAACACGGCGGAGAAATGGGCGGACATGTACGACGGGCTGCAGCGGGCGGCGCTCGCCGGGCGGCTGCGCGTCCCGATCATGTACGGGGTGGACGCGGTGCACGGCCACAACACGGTCGTCGGCGCGACGGTCTTCCCGCACAACATCGGGCTCGGCGCGTCCCGCGACCCGGCCCTCGTCCGCGAGATCGGCGCGGCCACCGCCGAGGAGATGGCCGGGACGGGCGTGGACTGGAACTTCGCGCCCTGCCTCTGCGTGGCCCGCGACGACCGGTGGGGACGGACCTACGAGTCGTTCGGCGAGGTCCCCGAGCTGCCCGCGATGATGACGACCGCCGTCCAGGGGCTGCAGGGCGACGAGCTCGGCGGGCCCGCGTCCGTGCTGGCCACCGCGAAGCACTTCGTCGGGGACGGCGGAACGGAGGGCGGCGACGACCGGGGCGACACCCGGATCCCGGAGGAGCAGCTGCGGGCCGTCCACCTGCCGCCGTTCCGGGCGGCGGTGAAGCGGGGCGTGGGGTCGGTGATGATCTCCTACAGCTCGTGGAACGGGCTGAAGATGCATCAGAACCGGTACCTGATCAATGACGTGCTGAAGCGCGAGCTGGGCTTCACCGGGTTCGTCGTCTCCGACTACAACGGCATCGACGAGATCGACGGCGCGTCCGGGTTCACCAGGCACGAGGTCACCGCCGCGATCAACGCCGGGATCGACATGGTGATGGTCCCGACGGAATGGCGCCGGTTCATCGAGTACCTGCGGGACGCGGTGAGGGACGGCGACGTCCCGATGTCCCGGATCGACGACGCGAACCGCCGGATCCTCACGAAGAAGGTCGAGCTCGGGCTGTTCGAGAGCCCGATGGCGGACCGGTCGTACCTGAGGACGGTCGGCGGCGCGGCGCATCGCGGGCTGGCGAGGCGGGCCGTGGCCGAGTCGCAGGTGCTGCTCAAGAACGACCACGACGTGCTGCCGCTGGACGACGACGACAAGGTCTTCGTCGCGGGCGGCAGCGCGGACGACATCGGCATGCAGTCCGGCGGGTGGACGATCACCTGGCAGGGCGCGCCGGGCCCGATCACCCCGGGCACGACGATCCTGGACGGCATCCGCAAGGTCGCCGACCCGTCGGCGAAGGTCGACTACAGCAGGGACGGCAACGGCGTCGACGGCTCCTACGACGCCGCCATCGCCGTCGTGGGGGAGAAGCCGTACGCCGAGTTCCTCGGCGACCGGACGGATGATCTCGGCCTCGACCCCGAGGACCTCAGGACCATCGACCGGCTGCGCGCCGCGGACGTCCCGGTGATCGTGGTGCTGGTGTCGGGCCGTCCGATGGACGTCGCCGCGCGGCTCCCCGGCTGGAACGCGCTGGTCGCCGCCTGGCTCCCGGGCACGGAGGGCGCCGGCGTCGCCGACGTCCTGTACGGCGACGCCGAGCCGACCGGCCGGCTCCCCGTCACCTGGATGCGCGACGGCGCCCAGCAGCCCATCAACGGCGGCGACGGCAAGGAGCCGCTCTTTCCATTCGGTTACGGCCTTACCTACAGCGGCTGATCCGCCGGAAAGGGTCTTCTGACCTCGATATTCTTGGCGGCGTTCGGATACGGCGCGGCTTTCGCGCGACCCCGTGCACGTGGGTCGCCATGACGCCGTGAGGCCGTGACCCGCTGATCGCTGCCAAGGGGTGCCCCGTGACGCGACCCTCCCTGCACGGGGGCGGCCCCTCGGTCCTCCGCCGCCTCAACTCCGCCGCGATCCTGCGGGCGCTGCGGGACGGCGGCGAGTGCACCCTGTCGGACCTGGCCGGGCGGGTCGGGCTGTCCAGGCCCACCACCGAGGGCGTGCTGGCCGAGCTGATCGACCGCGGCCTCGCCGCGGAGAGCGCGCCGCGTCCCGGCGCGGGACTCGGCCGCCCCGCCCGCCGCTACCGCTTCCGCGCCGACGCCGGGCACGCGCTCGGCATCGACGTCGACGCGCACCGGGTGCGGCTGATCGTCGCCGACCTCGCGGGCGACGTCGTCGGCGGGCACCGCGCCGGACTGGACGTGCGGTCGCCGCCCGCCGAGCGGATCGCGGCGGTCCGGGCCGCGGTCAAGGCGTGCCTGACGTCGGCGGACGTCGACCGGCGGTCGCTGTGGGCCGTGGCCGCCGGGACCCCGGGCGTCGTCGCGCGGGACGGGACGATCACGTCCTGCACGGTCGTGCCCGGCTGGGAGGGCGTCCCGCTGGGCCGCGAGCTCGGCCGCTCGTTCTCCTGCCCCGTCCTCGTCGAGAATGACGCCAACCTCGCCGCGCTCGCCGAACGGTGGCGCGGCGCCGCCCGGGACGCCGACGACGTCGTCTGCGTCCACGCCGGCCTGCACACGGGCATGGGCGCGCTCATCGGCGGGCGCCTGCACCGGGGCCGCTGGGGCGCCGCCGGCGAGGTCGGCATGCTGCCGGAACTGGGCCTGCGCGACACCACCGCCGCACTGATCACCGGAACGGACGCCGACCCGGAGGCCTCGACCGCGGCCCTGGCCGCCTTCGAGTCGGCCACCACCCCGCGACCGGACGCCGCCACATCACGACCGACCACTTCCCAGGCGGACGCTGGCTCGCCGCGGGCGGCCGCTTCCCAGTCGGACGGCGGCTCATCGCGGTCGGGCGATTCGTCGGCGGGCGGCGGGTCGTCTCGGGCGGACGCTTCGCGGGCGGTGGGGTCGTCGGCGGGTGGAGGGGTGCCTCGGGGTGCTGGGCTCGATCACGCCGAACGCGTCCTGGAAGCGGCGGGCTGGGGCGCGGCGGAGGCGCAGGCGGTCGTGGAGCGGCTCGCCGCCCGGATGGCGCGCGGCGTCGCGGCGATGGCCCTCGCCTTCGACCCCGAAATGATCGTGGTCGGCGGCCCGCTGGTCAGGGCCGGTGACCTGCTGGTCTCCGAGCTGCGCCGGCGGATCGCGCCGCTGTGCCTGAGCCCCGTCCGCATCGAGGCGTCCGAGCTGGCGGACGAGGCGGTGGGCCTCGGCGCGGTCCGCCTCGCCCTCGACCACATCGACGAAGACCTCCTCCGCCTTCCGGTCGGCGCCTCCCCGTGACATGCACGAACCATCGAGACCCGAATCGCCTCGCATATCCACCGATCGGTCGCGGAGGGTCGGTGAATATGTCCCGCTCGTCCGCGCCCTCCTCGAATATCAAACCCGCTCAGATTTCCCCTATTTCTACAAAACGCTCTTGCGGCGCCTAATGCATAAGGAGACCAATATGCTGCGCTTGTCGAAATGATCCGCCGTTCTGTCGGCGGGGCGTTGTAGTGTCTCCGTGTACGGGTGAGCGGGGACCGACAAGAGAGACAGGAGCGACATGAGCGCACAACCACTGGAGCCGCCCCTGCCGTCCATGGGCCGCGTCAACCGGGTGCCACGGACGATCGAGGGCATCAGCGACTGGCTGCCCGAGGAGAAGCGCGCCCAGTTCCTCAGCGAGGTCACGCGGGCGGAGCTCGGCGCCGATCTCGCGAACCTGCTGTCCGGCTGGTATGCCGAGGCCATGTTCAGCCAGGTGCCTGACCGCGAGGAGCGCCACACGAAGGCGGTCCGGGAGTTGAGGGCGGGGAAGAAGGTCTCGCTGGACGAGATCAGGGCCGGCCGGCGGTTCCGAAGCGGCAGCGTGTGACCGCTCCCAAAAGCGGCTGGACGGTCTTCTGCTCCGAGACGGCCGGCGAGATACTCCATTCCTCCCTTCCGAAACCGATCGAAGACCGCCTCGTCGAGTACCTCTGCGAGCTGGCCTGGCAGGGCGGTGCCGCGATAGACCTGGGATTACCCCCGCCGGGAAGGCCGCTCGACGAGGTCGGAGTCGCCTACACCGTCGCGCTTGACGATGTCGACGTGTCCATCACCTACCTGGTGCTCCGCGACGTCAAGGAGTTCCAGATCACCGACATCAGCTGGGCGGGATGAGAGAGCGGCCGAGGGTCAGGGGGTCAGCGGGGTGTTGAAGGTCCAGCCCTTGGCCAGCAGGTCGTCGGTCGCGGTGACGGCGGCGGCCAGGCGGTCCTCGTGGGGGCCCGCGACGGTGATGTGCGGCAGGGCCCGTTCTTCCAGCTCCTCCTCGAAACGTCCCGACATCCAGGATCTGATCGACGCGCCGTCGCGCCAGCCGTCCTGCTCGAACGGGACGCCCTCCGGCGAGGTCAGGATCCACAGGTGGTGCGGGGTGCGCTCGTGGACGGCCTCCACCTCGGGCGCGGGCGAGCCGAGATAGCGCTCGTGCCAGATCGCGGTCGCGAACGCGTCGGTGTCGCAGACCAGCAGCGGTGAACCCGACCGTGCGGCGGCGTCCTCCAGCGCGGCGTGCCGCTCCGCGATCCGGGTGAAGTCGGCGGACTCCCAGGCCAGGTCGTCCAGCCACAGCGCGGGATCGGCGGCGGCCCGCCGCGCGGCGGCCAGTTTCTCCTCGGTGAACGTGCGCCCGTACTCCGGCACCCATCGCGTCGACGCCCACACGCCGCCGCGCTCGGCGTAGTGCGCGGCGAGGGCGCGGGCCAGCGTCGTCGTCCCGGTCGACTCCGCGCCGACGACCACGACCCGCCGCGCCAGGTGTCCCCGGACGGGCGGCGAGAGGAATCCCCAGTTCCCGACGGGGTCGTCCCGGACTGCGGTACTGCTCACCGGGAAGCGACCCCGCGGCGGGTCCACCGGAACGTGGACGGCGGAGAAGCGCCGCGCCAGCTCCGGCCCGTACGCCTCCGAGCTGAACACCGCGTCCACCGGCGGGACGGGCACGCCGAGCCCCGACCGCGTCGCCACGCCCGCGCGGAACACGGCGACGTGCGCCGACCAGATCTCGTCCGATTCGTAGTCGATCTCGGTGTCGTCCACCACGGGGATGATCTCCACGTGGGGCTGCGGGTGCGTCTCGCGCAGCCACGCGGCCCGCAGCGGAAGCGGGATGCTCTCGACGCTGGACGCGGCGACGACCACGCTCACCCGCGCACAGGCCACTGCGGCCGCGTCGATCAGATGGCGGTGGCCTGCGTGCGGCGGGTAGAACTTGCCGATCACCAGCCCGTGCTCATACGTCACGCGGGTCATCGTGGGGGAGACCCCGCACGGCCGCCCGCGGCGCCCCCGTCCACGGATGCGGCCGCGCGTTCTCGCCGGTGCCCGGTCATGCGGTCGCGGGCGCGGGAGTGACGGCGGGGGTGCGGAAGTCCCTGCGCCAGGCCAGGAGCCCGAACACGCACAGCGTGAGGAAGATGACGTACAGCGCGCTCGTCAGCTTCAGGTCCTTGTAGAAGTACAGCGGGATGTAGACGAGGTCCGCGGTGATCCACAGCCACCACGACTCCAGCAGCTTCCGCGACTGGCCGTAGACCGCCATGAGCGAGATCGCGGTGGTGAGGGCGTCCCAGAACGGGACGGTCGAGTCCGTCCAGGCGGACAGGGCCCAGGTCAGGAGGGCGGTGCCGGTGGCGCCCGCCGTGATGAGCGCGGCCCACTCGGTCCGCCGGGTGCGGCGGACGGGGAGCCGGTCGCGGCCGTCACCGCCGTACAGCCACACCCACCAGCCGTACGTCTGGAGTGCGATGTAGACGACCTGGAGGCCCGAGTCGGCGTAGAGGCCGCCGTCCAGGAACACCAGGCCGAGCAGGATCACGTTCGCGATGCCGATCGGCCAGTTCAGGATGTTCTGCCGGACGACGAGCCACACGTTGACCGCGCCGGTCGCGAAGCCGAGCAGCTCCGCCCACGTCGTGGGGACGGAGCCCAGATGGAAGGCGGGGTCGAGCAGCGGGCCCAGCGGGACGTTCACCGACATGCCCGCCATCGTCACATATCGTCAGAGAGACGACAAGAGGGTCAGGCGGGGGTGAGCAGGACGAGCGGCGTCGTGGTCGGCCGCGCCGAGCCGCCCGCCGGCTCGACCGTGATGCCCAGCTTGTCGGAGGGACGCCACGTGCCCGCCACCACCGGCCGGCTCCGGTCGTCGGGGAGCAGGCCCGCCGACCGGGCGCCGCCCGCGTCGATCAGCCACAGCTGGTACGCCCGCGAGGACGGCAGCGCCCGCAGTCCCGAGGACGCGACGACGGCACGGCCGCGGGAGGCGGACGCGACGATCGTCACCGTCCCGCCCCCGGCGGCCCGTCCCGTCGCCGAACGCGCGTCCGGCGCGGACAGCACGGACGCCATGGCGCGGTTGGCGTCCTCGGCCCGCTCGACGCGCTGCCGTTCCCGGACCGCCTCGCCGACGGACACCGCCGTGACCAGGCACGCGGCGGCCGCGAGCCCGGCGGCCACGGCGCGCCGCCACCGTCTCGGCCGGATCGGCTCGACCCGCGCCGGCGTCTGCGTCCCGGTCTGTGCCGTCCGCGCCGGTGTTCCCGTCTGCGTCGATGTTCCGGTCTGCGTCGGTGTCTGTGTTCGTGGCTGGCTCGGTGGTTCCGGCGGGAGTTGCCGGACGTGCTGGATGCCCGCCAGCACCCGGCCGCGCAGCCCCGGCGGCGGCGCCTCGGCGATCGCCATGCCGAGCCGTGCCGTCGTGGCCTGGAACTCGCGGAGCTCGGTCGCGCACGTCTCGCACCCGGCGAGGTGCGACTCGAACCGGCGGCGCTCCTCGGCGTCGTCGATCGCGTCCAGCGCGTACGGGCCGGCGAGGGCGTGCAGATCGTCCGTCATCGGTCCACCCCCAGGCAGTCGCGCAGGCGGATGATGCCGTCGCGCATCCGGGTCCGCACCGTGCTCGCCGGCGCGCCGACCAGTTCGGCGACCTCACGGTAGGTATGCCCACCGTAGTAGGCGAGCGTCACCGACTCGCGTTGCAGACGTGTCAGCGTCCCCAGGCAGCGGCGCACCCGCTCGTGCTCCAGCCGTGTCTCGACGCGTTCGCCCACCGGATCGGGGGCGGCGCCCGGCCCGTGCCGCGCGGCCCGCGCCTCCCGCTCGCCCGCGGACTGCTCGCGCCGCACGCGGTCCACGGCCCGCCGGTGCGCGATCGTCATGATCCAGGCCATGGCGGAGCCGCGTCCTGGGTCGTAGCGGGTCGCGGACCGCCACACCTCGATCAGCACCTCCTGCGTCACCTCCTCCGCCATCGCCGGATCCCGGACGACCCGCCGCGCCAGACCGTGCACAGGCGCCGCCACCGCGTCGTACAGCAGCTCGAACGCGCGCTCGTCGCCGCGCGCCGTCCGGGCGAGGAGCGTGTCGGCGTCCTGGCCGGGCACGGTGCCGTTCTCCGGCGGTCTCGTCTCTGCCGGCATGCCGCGCTCCCCTCGGTGGACCGTCCATCCGGCACTACGCGTCCGCGGGCGTCCGGGATCGAAGTTCACAGGACGAGACTGCGCAGCGTGAGCCCGACCCCGAGGACGACGACCGTCGCGGACGTCCCGATAGGCATCATTCCGGAGGGAAGACGCGGCCGCTTGGCCGGAATGCGCCGCCTCGCCAGCACGCGCCGCGCGAGGACGCGCCCGGACCCGGCGACGAGCAGGCCGACCGCCACGAGCGCCGCGGCCAGGCCGAGCCCGTACGCCAGGACGAGGACGATCCCGAACCACGTCCGTCCGATGGCCGCGCCGCCCACCAGCACCACCACCGCGGACGGACTCGGGACCATGCCCCCGGCCAGCCCCATCAGCACCACCCCGCTCCGCCGCGACGCCCGATGATCATGGGTGTGCCCATGCCCATGGCCGTGTCCGTGCCCGTGGCCATGTCCGTGGCCGTGGTGGTGGCGGGTTCGGAGGGCGCGGCGTAGCAGCAGGGCTCCCGCCAGGGTGACGAGGACGCCGCCGGCCGCGCCCAGCCACGGGAACAGCGTGTCCGGCGCGAGGAGCGTGCCGGTCGTCACGAGCAGCCCGAGGGCGAGCACGCCCGCGGTGTGGGTGACCGTGACGGTCAGGCCCAGGGTGAGGATGTCCCGGGTCCGGTTGCGGCCCTCGCCGATCGCGTGCGCCGCCATGATCGTCTTGCCGTGCCCGGGGGCGAGCGCGTGCAGCGCGCCGAGCGCCAGCGCGACCAGGAAGGCGAGGACGGCGAAGCCGGGGGTGAGGTCGTGCCGCGCGACCAGGGACGTGAACCGCTGCGTGAGCCCGTCCGCTCCGCGCGGCAGCAGCCGCTCGGCCCCGCCTCCGGACGCGGACGTGGACGCGCCGAGCGGCGGGCCGCCCGGCCGCACCGTGAGGGTCGCCGACCGCTGGTCGAGCGGCGAGGAGAGCATGTCCTCGGGGTAGGCGGTGAGACGGCCGCTGCGGGACGGGCCCGGCACGTCGGACGCGGACAGCGTCATCCGGTCGCCGCGCGCGGTGATCTCCCGCCAGCCGACCCGTCCGTCCGCCGCGCCGTCGTTCCGGAACGCGATCGTCCCGGGTCCGGCGGGGGCGGTGATCCGGCATTCGGCCCGCAGCGTCGGCAGCCCCGCCTGGCCGGGCGGTGCCGTGGCGGACGCCGACGCGACCGTCGCGGTGACGGCCCGTCCGTCCACCGTGATGCGGAACGACATGGCCGCGCGCCCGCAGACCCCGTCCGCCCACGTGCCGAGCTCGGCCGGGGACGGGCGGCCGTCGCGGTCGGCGTCCACCTCCGGCAGGGCCTGCGCGGCGGGGATCTCCGCGAGGTCCTCGACGTGGTCGATCCGGAGCTCGTGCGGGGCCGCGACGAGCCCGTCGTAGTGGTTCACGCTGAAGTTGCCCAGCGGGTGCGCGGCGACCAGCCCCGCCGCGAGCGCGAAGCCGATCATGACGCGTCCTCCCGGCCCCGCGCGCCGCCGCCCGGACGTTCGCCGAGCGCCTTCTCGATCACGCGGAGGTGGGCGCGGAACCGCGGGCTGCGGTATCCCGTCGCCGTCGCCTGGCGGGCGTAGGGGAGGGCCTCCTCGTCGCGTCCGTTGGCGTGCAGGGCCCAGGCCAGCGCGTCCGCCGCGTGGACGCCGCACCGCCGCGCCTTCCGCGCGCCCGGGGCGGGGCAGCGGCGGTCGTACTCGGCCCGCGCCGCGCGCAGCGCCGCCTTCGGATCCCCGTGGTCGGACTCGAACAGCGCCGTCTCCAGATCGGCGTCGACGCCGTTGGCCTCGGCGATCCGGGCCCAGGCCGCCGCGACCGCGTACTGGCGCTTCGCGTCGTCCGGACGTCCCGCCGACTCAAGCAGCTCCCCGTACTCGGTCAGGTACTGCGGCAGCGGCAGCCGCCGGACGATCTCCGCCCGGTCGGCGAGGGCCCCCTTGACGTCGCCTCGCCCGGCCCGGACGCGCGCCTGCCCGTCCAGGGCGGGCAGGTAACCGGGCGACACGCGCAGCGCCTCGGCGTACTCGCGTCCCGCCCGGCCGAGGTCGCCGTCGTTCCAGGCGAGCTCCCCGAGTTGGGTCGCGATGTAGGCGCGGTCGCCCGGGTCGGTGGCGGACGCACGCGCCAGGTCCAGCACCCGCCGCGCCTCCCGGACCTCGCCGCGCAGCTCCCGCACGTACGCGAGCCGCGTGAAGATCGGGATGCCGGGGCGCCTGGCGTCCGCGCGCCGCGCCGCCGCCAGGGCGTCGTCGTAGCGGCCCAGCTCGACCAGCGCGTCCACCCGGACGGCCGCGGCCCGCTGCCCGTACGGGTTCGCCTTCAGCGCCCGATCGGCGTACCGCAGCGCCCCGTGGAAGTCGTGCCGGGCCGCGGCGAGCGCGCCCTGCCCGGCCAGTGCCTCGTCGTTTCCGGGCGCCTCCCGCAGGGAGCGCCGCAGGACGTCGTCGGCCTTCGGGTAGTACGTCGTGTCGCCGGTGACCCGGGCCTTCTCCACGTACGCGAGGCCGAGCGACGCCCATCCGGCGGCGTCGTGCGGCTGCTCGCGGAGCCGTGCCTGCAGGCCCGCGACGCCGGAGGCCGGGGCCCCGGCGGTGCCGGACCCGGCCGTGGCGCGCACGCCGGAGGGGCGGATGGGGGCCACCGCCGCTCCGAGTGTCAACGCCACGACCAGTCCGGCGGCCGAGGCCCCGGCGATGAGCGGACGGCGCATCAGCTCTCGCGCCGTCCCGTTCCGGGAGTCCGGCGACGCCACCACAGCAGCCCGCCGGTCAGCACGAACGCCGCGCCGCCGGCCAGGGCCGCCGCGGGCAGCGCGCCGAGCAGCGCGGCACCGTCGTCCTCATCGGTGATGCGCTCCGACGCGCCCGCGTTGAGGAAGCTCACCGGCTTCCCGTCCGGGCCCGTGCGGGCCGTCTTGCCGGACGCCTTGGCGGGGGTGCGGCCGCGGGCGTCCGTCCCGGACCTGGGCTGCGCCACGTACGGGAACGCCTTCTCGAACGGGAGGTCGTTGGCGTCGACCGCGTCGCCCAGGTCGTTCTTGCTGCCGAGCAGCTCGCCCTCGGCGACCTGGAGGATGATGTCGGTGACGTCGTCGGTGAGCCGCCGCCCGTTCGGGAAGCCCTGGTTGTCGCCGTTCAGCACGGCGAGCCGGTCCGGCTTCGGATTCGGCTTGATGGACGTGTTGAGCCGCAGCAGCTCGGCCGGCCGGACGTTCTTCGGCTGGTTCAGCTCCGGCACGCCGGTCAGGAACGCCTGGACGAGGTCCTTGCGCGGCGTCGCGGGCGCCGGGATCTTGTAGAGCTGCTGGATCAGCTTCGGCACCTCGGGGTCGGTGACGAACTGCGCGAACTGCGCGTCCGCCCACGGGTTGGAGGCGTTGAACGCGTCCTTCCTCCCGCGCGGGATGACGACCTCGTTCACCAGCGAGGCGCCGAGCCGGGAGACCTGCGTGTAGTCGCCCGAGGCGGTCTGCCGCTGCACGGTCGAGTACACGCCGACCACCGGGTCCTGGGCCGTGGCCAGGTCCTTCGTCGGCACCTGGACGGCCAGGGTGTTCACGTTGTAGCCGCTGACGGTGTCGTCGCCGACCTCCGAGAGGTTCCCCCCGAACAGCAGGTTGAAGATCTGCAGGTCGATGAAGAAGGAGTCGTCGGCTTGGCCGGCGAACGCGGTCCGCCCGTTGCCGAGCGGCTTGATCGCCTGCTGGCGCAGCACCGAGTAGTTCGGCATGGACGCCTTGCCCACGTTGGACGGCGCCACCGGCGCGTTGTCGGCGAGCTTGCTGGTGCCGGTCACCTTGCCGTCCGTCTGGCGGATCAGCGTCAGGTCGTAGGTCTGGGTGAAGTTGAGGTCGGGGTCGTCCAGGCTCGTCACCGGCCCGGTGTTGTAGAGGAAGGTGTTGCCGTTCTTCAGGAAGTCGTTGAACTCGAACCGGTAGATCAGGTCCGGCTGCGCGTCGCCGTTGTTGTCGACGTTGAAGTCGTACCTGGCGTCCCGCGCGAACTTGTAGAAGTTGGGCCCTCCCGCCGGGTCCTCGAAGGGGATGAAGTTCCCGACCAGCGTCGTCGTGTCCGGCTTGTCCGGACTGACGAAGGCGTAGACGTCGGTGTTGTCGTACTGCGGCTGCCCGGAGATGATCGGCGCCTCGCGGTGGCTGGACGCGGTGCCCTCTTTCGGCACGAGCCCGGTGAACCCGCCCGCGAGCAGCAGGCCCCCCGCGGCGATGAGCGCGGCGAGCCGCGCTCTGGTCGTATGAACGGTCGGCATTGTGTGAACCTCTCCCGGTCCCGGATGCTCGTCGCGGCGGCGCCGTCCGTGGCGCTGGGCCTCGTCTGCCGCGACGCCGGATCGACCGGTCTCTTCGCCATGCCCGCCACTACTTCGCCGCCCGGGCCCGATCCGATTGCCCGGACCGCCCACTGGCCGGATACGGCCAGCCCCCCGGGCGCTCCGTTTGACATTGAGTGAGCGCTCACTCAGATTGAAGACCCAGGTGGGACAGCTGTCACGGACTCGCGGAGGAGAGCCTCATGTACCCCGAACTCGACGGGACGGTCGTCGTCGTCACCGGCGGATCGCGCGGCATCGGCGCCGGGACGGCGCGCGCGTTCGCCGCCGAAGGCGCCAAAGTCGCCGTCGTCGGACGCGACAGGGCGGCCCTGGACGGCGTCGCCGCGGAGATCGGCGGGATCGGGGTGGCGGCCGACGTCACCGACCTCGCCGCGATCGAGGCCGCGCGCCGCCGCGTCGAGGACGAGCTCGGCCCCGCCGGCGTGCTGTGCGCGTTCGCCGGGGGCGGCATCGCCCGTCCGGGACCGACCGCGGCCATGACCGAGGAGGAGTGGCGGTCGGTCGTCGACGGCAACCTCACCGCCACGTTCCTCACCCTGAAGAGCTTCCTGCCCGGCATGCAGGAACGCAGGGCGGGCGCGGTCGTCACGATGTCGTCGTCGGCCGGTCGGCTGCCGACCAACCTGCCCGGCGGCGGTGGCCGGGAACTGGGCAACCCATGGGGCGCGCCGGTCGCCTACGAGGCGGCGAAGGCGGGCGTCCAGGCGCTGACACGGCACGTCGCCGCCGAGGTCGGCGCCGACGGCGTCCGGGTCAACTGCCTCGCGCCCGGCACGATCCGCACCGAGCGCACGGACCGGTACATGACGCCGGACGTCCAGGACACCGTCGCCGCGTCCCACCCGCTCGGCCGGATCGGGGAAACGCGCGACGTCGCGGGCGCCGCGCTGTTCCTCGCCTCCGGCCAGTCCGGCTGGCTGACCGGCCTCACGATCGACGTGGCCGGAGGCCGGGTCATGCTCTAGGCGCCCGAGGCCGGGTCGTCCGCTGGCGCCGGACGCCGGGGCATGCTCTAGGCGACGATGAGCAGCGGGTTCTGGAGCAGGGCGGCGAGACGGTCCAGGAACTTGGCGGCCGTCGCGCCGTCGGTGGCCCGGTGGTCGACCGACAGGGTCAGCGCCAGGCGCTTGCCCGGCACGACCTGGCCGTCGCGGACGACCGGCTCGTCCCGGACGGCGCCCACGGCGAGGATCGCCGCCTCCGGCGGGTTGATCACCGCGGCGAACGAGTCGACGCCGAACATGCCGAGGTTGCTGACGCTGAACGTCCCGCCGCTCATCTCCTGCGGCTTCAGCTTCCCGTCGCGGGCCCTGCCGGCCAGCTCGCGGGTCTCCCGGCCGATCTCCGAGACGCCCTTGCGGTCCGCGTCCTTGACGACGGGGACGAGCAGGCCGTCCTCGACCGCCACCGCGACGCCGACGTTGACGCGCCTGTGGAAGAGCAGGTTCTCCTCGGTGTAGGAGACGTTCACGGCCGGGTGCTCGCGCAGCGCCGTCGCCGACGCCTTCACGATCAGGTCGTTCACGCTGACCTTGGCCGGTGCGAGGGCCTCGTTGAGCCGGGCGCGGAAGGCCAGCAGCGGCTCGGCGTCCACCTCGCGGTTGAGGTAGAAGTGCGGCGCCTCGCGCTTGCTCTCGGTCAGCCGCCGGGCCGCCACCTTGCGGAACCGGTTCAGCGGGACGGCCTCGACGTCCGCGTCCTCGACGGCCTGCGCCTTCGCGGGCGCGGCGACGGTCGCCGGAGCGGCCGCGGGTGCGGGTGCGGCGGCCGGGGCCGGGCCCGGCGCGCCGGATCGGATCGCGGCCTCGATGTCGGCGCGGACGATCCGTCCGCCCGGTCCTGACCCGCTCAGCGCCGCCAGGTCGAGGCCGTGGTCGCGGGCCAGCCGCCGCGCCAGCGGCGACGACGGCGGCCGGGACCCGTTGCCCGCATGCCGCACAGCCGCAACCGGAGCGGGAGCGGGAGCCGCGGCCGGAGCGGGAGCCGGAGTCGAAGCTGCCTCCGCGGCAGGCGCCGGTTCAGCGGCGGGCTTCGGTTGCGCGGCGGCCGGGGCCTGGCTCGCGCCGTTCGCGGGTGCGAGGACGGCGATCGGGGCGCCGATGGCGGCGGTCTCGCCCTCGGCGACCAGGATCTTCTCCAGGACGCCCGCCTCGTACGCCTCGTACTCCATCACGGCCTTGTCGGTCTCGATGTCGACGATGACGTCGCCGACCGCGACCTCGTCCCCCGGCTGCTTCTGCCAGGAGCTGATGACGCCCTCCTCCATCGTGTCGGAGAGGCGGGGCATGAGGATGTCGGTCATCGCGTCGGCTCCAGGACTTCTCGCGGGGGCGTGGGGGTCGTCCCCCACGAGGTACGGCCGGTCGCGCGGAGCGTGTCGCGGACGGCGGTGAGCAGCGAGTCGGCGGACGGCAGCGCCGCCGTCTCCAGGGACTTGGCGTAGGGGAGGGGCACCTCGGCCATCGCGACGCGCCGGACGGGGGCGTCCAGCCAGTCGAACGCGCCCTCCTGGATCGTCGCGGCGATCTCGGCGCCGATGCCGTAGGTGAGCCAGTCGTCCTCGGCGACCACGGCGCAGCCCGTCCGGCGGACGGACTCCACGATGGTCTGCCGGTCGAGCGGGCGCAGGCTGCGCAGGTCGACGACCTCGGCGGAGATCCCCTCGCCGGCGAGGGTCTCGGCGACCTCGGCGGCGACCCGGGCCATCCGCGAGTACCCGATGATCGTGATGTCGGTCCCGGGACGGGTGACCCCCGCCCGGCCGATCTCCGCGGGCTCGATGTCGTCGATCTCCGCGGGCAGCTCGCCCTTGGTGTTGTAGAGGGCGAGGTTCTCCAGGAACAGCACCGGGTCGTCGTCGCGGATCGCGGCCTTCAGCATCGCGGACGCCTCGGCCGGCGTGCTCGGCGCGACGACCTTCAGCCCGGGGATGAACGAGTAGAACAGCTCGACGTTCTGCGAGTGCGTCGCGCCGAGCTGCTGCCCGCCGCCGCCCGGCGTGCGGATCACCATCGGGACGCTGGCCTGCCCGCCGAACATGCCGTAGATCTTCGCGGCGTGGTTGACGATCTGGTCCAGCGCCAGCAGCGAGAAGTTGATCGTCATGATCTCCACGACGGGGCGCAGGCCGAGCATCGCGGCGCCGATGGCGGCGCCGACGAAGCCCTCCTCGGCGATCGGGGTGTCCCGGACGCGGCGCGGCCCGAACTCCTTCAGCAGCCCTTCGGTGATCTTGTAGGAGCCCTCGAAGAGCCCGATCTCCTCGCCCATCAGGAAGACGTTCTCGTCCCGGAGCATCTCGGCGCGGAGCGTGTCCCGGAGGGCCTGGCGGTAGGTCACGGTTGCCATGCGGACGCTCCTCAGGAACTGAACACGGGGTCGGCCGGGAGGCGGCGCAGCTCGCCCGGGACGGGGGTGGCGTAGGTGTAGTCGAACAGCGTCGACACCTCGGGCGCCGGGCTCTCGTCGGCGAACGCGGCGGCGGCGTCGATCTCGGCGGTGACCTCGGCGTCCAGCGCGTCGCGGTCGTCGTGGGAGAGGATCCCGGCCTCCGCCAGGTCCAGCGCCGTCCGGGCCAGCGGGTCGGCGGCCTTGAGGGCCTCCTTCTCCTCCTTGGACCGGTAGCGGGCCGGGTCGACGACCGAGTGGCCCTTCAGCCGGGGGCTCGTGGTCTCCAGCAGGTACGGCTTGCTCTCGGCGCGGGCCCGCTCGACGGCGACGCGCGCGGCGTCCCGGACGGCGATCACGTCGGTGCCGTCCACGCGGGCGCTCTCCATCCGGTACGCGGCGCCGCGCCGGTACAACTCGGGCTCGGCGGCGGAGTTCTCCACGGTCGTGCCCATCCCGAGACCGTTGTTGATCACGACGAAGACGACGGGGAGGTCCCAGAGGCCGGCGATGTTCAGCGACTCGTGGAACGCGCCGATCGCGGCCGTGCCGTCGCCCATGTGGCACATGACGACCTCGTCGCCGCCCTTGTACGACACGGCGAGCGCCGCGCCCGTGGCGAGCGGGACCTGGCCGCCGACGATGCCGTACCCACCGAGCAGCCGGGCGCCGGCGTCGAACAGGTGCATCGACCCGCCCCAGCCCTTCGACACGCCCGTCGACCGCCCGTACAGCTCGGCCATGACCCGGTCGGCGCCGATCTGCCCGTGGGGGGACGGCCCCTCACGCCCCCCGGCGACCGCGTTGAAGCCTTTGGTCAGCGCGTAGCCGTGCTCGCGGTAGTTGGTGAACAGGTAGTCGTCGGGGCGCAGCGCGGCCATCAGGCCGACGACCGTGGCCTCCTCGCCGAGGTTCAGATGGCAGTAGCCGCCGATCTTGGCCTCGGTGTAGGCGCGGGCGGCCCGCTCCTCGAACCGCCTGATCAGCAGCATCTGCCGGTAGTAGCCGACGAGCGTCGCGGCGTCGGCCACCTGCGGGGGCGCGGGCGGTGTCGCGGCGGTCTTCGCCCGGGGGGTGGTGGTGCCGCGCGTTCTCCGGGTGCGGGCCGGGGCGGCCCGTCCTGCGGATCGCGTAGTTTCAGCCATCGGCGATCTTCCTCTGTCCGGGGCAACGCCGTAGGATCGCCACGACGCTCACCGATCATCATTGATCTATGATCGATCATATTCCACCCGTCAAGAGTCACTTACCGACGCTCCGTCTAACATGTGATGTCGTGAACGCGCCGATCCCCGCACAGCTGCTCCGCACCGGACTCGCCGACCAGATCCGCGAGTTCATCGTGGACGGCATCAGCTCCGGACGCTGGCAGCCAGGCGAACGCGTCGTCGAGCGCCGCATCGCCGCCGAACTCGGCGTCAGCCAGGGGCCCGTCCGCGAGGCGCTCCGCCAGCTGGAGGCGCAGCGGCTGATCGAGTCGCTGCCGAACCGGGGCGCCCGCGTCCGCGACTTCACCGAGCGGGACCTCGCCGAGATCTTCCCCGTCCGCGCCGGCCTGGAGCGGACGGCCGTGGAGCTCGCCCTGCCCCGCCTCGCCGGCTGCCTGGACGCGCTGGAGGAGCACAACCGCCTGCTCGGCGCGGCGGCGCGGGACGGCGACCTGACCGAGCAGATGCGCCTCAGCATCGCCTTCCACCGCGCGATCGTCGAGTCGGCCGGGAACCGGCTGCTGGTGTCGGTCTGGGAGGGGCTCGGCATCGAGCTGTGGACGACGCTGTCCCTCCGCCTGCACCACACGGAGATCTACTCCAAGTCGGCCGAGCACGCGGAGCTGATCGAGGCGTTCCGCCGCCGCGACCCGCGCGCCCCGCAACTCCTCCACGACCACGTCATGAACTACGCCCCATGACCGTCCGACGCGGGCGGCTCAGGAGCGGCGCGGGTCATTCCTTTTCGCGGTAGGCCTCGGTGAGCTGTGACTCCGCGTCGTCCAGGTAGGAGCGGAGCTCCCGTTCGGCGGTCGTGATGTCGCCCCGCGCCATCAGGTCGTAGAGGCGGCGGTTGCGGGCCAGGTACGGCTCGTGAAACTCGCGCGGCGACCCCATCTCGTGGAAGACGAGACGCATCTCGACGAGCAGGTGCCCGATCATCTCGTCCACCCGCGGGCTGCCCATCAGGGCGGCGAGGGCCTTGTGGAACTTGATGTCGGCGGTCCCGACGCCCGCCCAGTTCCCGATCGCGGCGGCGTGCTCGCCCTCCTGGACGGCGGCCTCCACCTGGCCGATCGCGGCCGCGGTGGCGCGGGGCGCGCTGCGCACCCCCTCGCACTCCAGGAGGCGCCGGACCCGGTAGAGGTCGGCCAGCGCGTCGGCGGGCACGCGGCTCACGAAGACGCCGCGGTTGAACTCGTGCACGAGCAGCCGTTCCTTGACGAGCATCTGGAACGCCTCGCGCATCGTGTTGCGCGACACCCCCATGACGGCGGCGAGCTTGTCGTCGGACAGCCGGGTCCCGGGGACGAGGAGCCCGTCGGCGATCTTCTCGCGGAACAGGTCCGCGACCCGGGTCGCGGTGCTGGACCGGTCCATGCCGTGCCGGGCCGCCGCGATCTCGTCGAGCCACGTGTCCCGGACCGTCATCGGACTCTTCCCTCTGGGGGACGACCCCCAGACCCCCGAGGGCGGCACGCCGCTGATCCTCGCTCCGCTGCGGTCATCGGCGTCCTTTCGTCGGGCGCGGCGGAGCGCGCCCGCCGCGAAACGCGTGTGGATCACCAGGGTATCGCCCGCCAGGAAAATATCTCAACAAGGGGATTGCTGGATTGTTGAACAATCCTTACGCTGGCGGAAAGCGGAATCCCTCGAAGGGCCAGCCCCATGACGGACCGGACGACCCTGGACAAGCCCCCGGCACCCTCCGCACCCTCCCGCCGCGGCGCGCTGCTCGGCGCCATGTTCCTGATGGCCACCAGCGCCATCGGCCCCGGGTTCATCACCCAGACCACCGTGTTCACCGCCAAGCTCGGCGCCGCGTTCGCGTTCGCGATCCTCGTGTCCGTCCTGGTGGACATCGCGATCCAGCTCAACGTGTGGCGCATCGTCGGCGTGTCCGGCATGCGCGCCCAGGAGCTCGGCAACCGCGTCCTGCCCGGCGCCGGCTACGGCCTCGCCGCGCTGGACGTCTTCGGCGGCCTCGTCTTCAACATCGGCAACGTCGCCGGCACCGCGCTCGGCCTGAACGCCCTGCTCGGCCTGGACGTCAAGATCGGCGGCGCGGTCTCCGCCCTGGTCGCCGTCGCGATCTTCCTCAGCCGCCGCGCCGGCGTCGCGATGGACCGCATCGTGGTCCTCCTCGGCGCCGTCATGATCCTGCTGACGCTGTACGTGGCGTTCGTGTCCGAACCGCCCGTCGGCGACGCGCTCACACAGAGCGTCGCGCCCGAGACCGTCGACTTCCTGGTCATCACCACCCTGATCGGCGGGACGGTCGGCGGATACATCACCTACGCGGGCGCGCACCGCATGATCGAGTCCGGGCTGACCGGGAGCGAGAACGTCCGGGCGATCAACCGCAGCGCCGTCACCGGCATCCTCGTCACCGGCCTGATGCGCGTGCTGCTGTTCCTCGCCGTCCTCGGGGTGGTCGCGGGCGGCGTGACGCTCGCCAAGGACAACCCGCCGTCCTCGGCGTTCGAGCACGCGGCGGGCGAGGCCGGGGTGCGCCTCTTCGGCCTGATCATGTGGTCGGCGGCGATCACGAGCGTGATCGGCGCGTCCTACACCTCGGTGTCGTTCCTGGTCTCGTTCTCGTCCTTCGTCGAGAAGTACCGCAACCGCATCGTCGTGGCGTTCATCCTGGTCTCCGCCGTCATCTACCTCATCATCGGCACCACCCCGGCGAAGCTGCTGGTCCTCGCGGGCGCGCTGAACGGGATGATCCTGCCGTTCGGACTCGGCGTGCTGCTGTGGGCCGCCGCCCGCCGCCGCGACCTGCTCGGCGGCTACCGGTACCCGGCCTGGCTGCTCGTCCTCGGCGCCGTCGCCTGGGTGCTGTCCCTGTATCTGAGCTGGGACTTGCTCACCGAGATCGACCAGCTCTGGAAATAGGGACGGGAAAATCCGGATTCATTCCATCGGGCGGGAACCATGATGCGTACGTCGGACGTTCACCAGACAAGGCCGCTGGCGAAAGTCAGGATTGGGGCCGTCCGGGTCATGCGGCGCTCGGCGTGGGGGTGTCGGGCGTCGCAGACCCGGACTCATCAACGACTCGCTCACCGGGCTCTCGGCAGCCCGGACGACGCGGCCGCCTCCGAAATCACCTTCCGCGCCTTCCGCGCGCCCAACGGCATGCCCCGCGGCATGCGATGTGGCGTGCGATGCGGCGTGCGAGCCGCGGGTATCGCTATCCGGGACACCTTTCTTCCTCGCCGGCCATGCGCCGGCCGTCGGCCATCCCCGGCATTCTCGTGAAAGGAGAGACCATGACCGCACCCCTCGACCCGGGCGCGCTGTCGCCGGACCAGGCCAGGGCCCTGTTCCGCGCCGGCCTCGACGTCCCCACCGCCGGCTGGTGCGCCGGCTGGACGCAGGCCAACCTCATCGCCGTGCCCCGCGATCAAGCCTACGACCTGCTGCTGTTCGCGCAGCGCAACCCCAGGCCGTGCCCCGTCCTGGACGTCACCGAACCCGGCGCGACGTCCGCGTCCCTGTTCGCCGGAGACCTGCGCACCGACCTGCCCGGCTACATCGTCTACGAGCACGGCGAACCGGTCGCCGAGGTGCCCGACGTGACCGGCCACTGGCGGGACGACCTGGTCTCGTTCCTCATCGGCTGCAGTTTCACCTTCGAGGACGCGCTCCTCGGCGCCGGCGTCCCCGTCCGGCACATCGAGCAGAACCGGAACGTCCCGATGTACCGGACGAACCGGATGTGCCGCCGCGCGGGCGACTTCGGCGGCCCGCTCGTCGTCTCGATGCGGCCCGTGCCGGCGGCGCAGGTCGCCGACGCCGTCCGGATCACGTCCCGGTACCCGTTCGTGCACGGCGCGCCCGTCCACGTCGGCGACCCCGTCGAGCTCGGCATCGACGACCTCGGCCGCCCCGACTTCGGCGACCCCGTCGAGATCCGGGTGGACGAGATCCCCCTGTTCTGGGCGTGCGGAGTGACCCCGCAGGCGGCCGTGACGGCGTCCCGTCCGAAACTCGCCATCGGGCACGCGCCGGGCCACATGGCGATCACCGACGCCCGCGACACCCGGTACCTGATGCCCTGAGCACGGCATTAGGCTTCCCCCATGCCCGAGATCGTCGCCCCGGGCGACCGCCTCGGGGACCGCTACCGCCTGGACAGACCCCTCGGCGCCGGCGGGATGGCGACCGTCTGGCGCGCGGTCGACCTCGTCCTGGACCGTCCCGTCGCGGTGAAGGTGCCGAAGGAGGGCTGGCCCGCGGAGTTCACGCGGCGGCTCCGCCAGGAGGCGAAGGCCGCCGCGGGCCTCACCCACCCGAGCATCACGGGCGTCTACGACTACGGGGAGCACGGCCGCGTCCCGTACGTGGTCATGGAACTGCTGGACGGCGAGAGCCTGTCGGCGCGCCTGTCCAGGGAGCCGCTGCCCTGGCGCGAGGCCGCCGGAATCTGCGCGCGCGTCGCCGACGCACTGGCCGCCGCCCACGCCGCCGGGATCGTCCACCGCGACATCAAGCCGGCGAACATCTTCCTCACCCCGGTCGGGGTGAAGGTCCTGGACTTCGGCATCGCCTTCACCGGACCGTCCGCGCCCGGCGGGCCCGTCCTCGGCACCCCCGCCTACGTCGCCCCCGAACTGCTGTCGGGCTCGGCGCCGACGCCGGCCGCCGACCTCTTCTCGCTGGGCGTCGTCCTGCAGGAGTCGGTGACCGGGCTGCCGGTGTCCACCCCGGCCCTCCCGGAGGACGTCCCGGACGAGGTCGCCGTCCTCTGCCGCCGCTGCCTCGGCCAGGACCCCGTTTCCCGCCCATCGGCCGCCGAGACGGCCCGCCTCCTGGCCGGTGCGGCCGGCGTCCAGCTCGCCCGGCTCCCGCCGCACGCGCCCGGCGACGGGCCGCCCGAGCCGCCGCCTGAGGCGACCTCGATCCTGGAGGACCCGGCCCCGCCCGCGGAGCCGAAGCCCGACCCGAACCCGACGCGGGTGCTGAACGAGCCGCCGCCCGCGGACCCGCCGCCGTCGGCGCGGAAGCCGCTGATCATCGCGGGGGTCGCGGTCGGGGTGGTGGCGATGCTGGCGGTGCTGCTGGCGACGCTGTCGCCGGACTCGTCCGACCCGACCGCCGCACCGCCCCCCACGGCGAGCCCCTCATCGACCCGGGCGTCCGCCGCGTGCTCGGTGTCGTACGCGATCGTCGGGACGTGGCCGCAGGGATTCCAGGCGACGGTGCGCATCACGAACCTCGGCGACGGCGCCATCGACGGCTGGACGCTCGCCTTCGACTTCCCGGACGGGCAGGCGATCGTCCAGCTGTGGAACGGCAGCCAGGTGCAGGACGGCCCGTCCGTCACCGTGACGGCCGCCGACTGGAACAGCTCGATCCCACCGGCCGGCACGGCCGAGTTCGGCTTCCTCGGCCGCCAGGCGGGCGCGAACGCCCCGCCCTCCGGCTTCACCCTGAACGGCGCCCCCTGCCGCCCCTGACCCAGGCGCTACCGGGGGCGGACGTGGGCCGGGATGGCCTGGTGGCTCGGCTGGACGGTGTGGGCACCGGCCGATCATCGGCCCGGCGTGCGGCCGCGCGAACGTCCGTCCCGGTGAGCGGGACGGTCAGCCGGCCGGGATCATGAGCTCCACGCCGATCAGGGACGCGAGCACGAGGGTGCGCTGGGGCTCCGGAAGCGGGTGGAGAAGCCGGACGGTATGGCGGCGGCGCCGGTCGCCGTACGTGGAGAGGCCCGTCTGGTACGTGGCGATCTGGTCGCCGCCGGGGCCGGTGAACGTGCCCTCCTCGTGCGGGTTCCGCAGGCCGGGGGCGGTCAGGAGGGCGGTCTGGCTCCCGTGCGCGTCGAGCAGGGCGTAGCGTCCGCCCTGCTTCCCGGACATGAGCTTGAAGACGCCTTTGACGCCGCCGGTGGAGACGGCGACGGAGCCGATGTGGCCGCCGTTGGGAGCCACCACGTGGGCCGGCTGGGGGCGCATGGGGTCGTTCGTGCGGTCGACGTAGAAGTACGGCGTCTGGTCGGGGCCGGCGACGCAGAGGACGACGCGGGTCTCGTCGTACTGGGCGTGCGGGTTGGCGTAGGGCACGGAGGCGTCGTCCTGGCGCCTGACGGGGACGCGGGTGACGTTGGCGAGCAGTTCCCCGCCGTCGTGGAAGACGTACTCGCGGGGGCGCTGCGGTTCGTCGATCGTCCAGGTCAGGGCTTCGTACAGGTTCGGCACGTCAGCTCCGGGTCAGGTCGAACGCGAGGGGCGAGGCGATGACGAGCGTGCGCAGCGGCTCGGGGAGCTGGTACATGAGCTGCAGGACGTACCGGTCCTTGAACGTCGCCTCCCTGACGTCGGTGTGCGCGATGCGCTGGCCGTTCATGTCGGTGTAGTCGCAGGCGACCGGGACCCACTGGAGGTTGTTGTCTTCCACGGTGCCGGTGCGCCTCATCTCCCACGCCAGTTCGCACAGGGGGCGGTCGTAGGCGTCGAACAGACGGTGCCGCATGGCCGCCGCCCCGGCGAGTACGTTGAGCATGCCCCGGCCGACGCCGCCGCCGGACAGCTGCTGCGCCGCTCCCGTCCGGTCGTCCTGGAACCGGCCGATGACGGTGCCGTCGGGCGCGACGATCGCGACGGGGGCGCCGTCCTGGCGGTCGACGTAGAACAGCGGCGCCCCGTCGAGGCCGGCGACCTGGACGACGACCCGCGCGTCCTTCAGGCCGGAGCTGAACATGCCGATGAGCCCCTTGCGCGGCTTCGGGCCCGAGACCTGGGTCGCCTGGCCGAGGGGGCGGTCGTCCTGGTCCTCGATCCGGTACTCCAGTTGCGACGACTGCTGCTCGATCTTGAGGAAGGGCGAATTCAACAAGTCGGTCATGGCAGGTCAGCCTAGCGGCGGCCGGCCCGGTTCGTACGCCTTTGAACCGTGGTATCCGGACGCGTCCGGTGAATTGCGCGCGCGGGCATTGCGGAAATGGGCAGACTTGGCTCGGGAGTGAACCGGTGGCCGGACTGGGATGGAGAATGGCCTTGTTTGGGGGATTTTGTCGCGCCTGGTGGCGGGGCGTCCGCCATAATCGGGCGTCCCGGCCGGTCGCCGCCGCGGATCGCGGCGGGCAATTCAGGGAGGAATTCATGCACATGTCGCGTGCCCGTTTCCGATGGGCCGCCGCGCTGGCGGGAATCGCGGTCGTCGCGCAGGCCGCGCCGGCGCAGGCGTCGCCGGGACCGGCGCGGGAACCGGTCGGCGCCTACCTGCTGACGGTGGCGCCCGAGCACGGCCACGGCACCGCGAAGCGGCTGTTGTGCGACCCGGACGGAGGGACGCATCCCGCTGCGGCGGAGGCCTGTGACCAGCTCGCATCCGTCGACGGGGAGGTGGCGCGGATCGCCGCGCGGCCGGGGCCTTGCACGATGGAGTACGCGCCCGTCCGGGTGAGCGCCGACGGCACCTGGCGCGGAAAGCCGCGCCGTTTCGCCGAGACATATCCGAACCGGTGCGCCGCCGTGCGCGAAACCGGCGGAGTCCTTTTCCGATAGGAAATCCGTACGCGCGGGTCGCCGGGCGGCCGGAAAGGGCGCCGTCCGGCGGCCCGCACGCAGAGAGGCGTCAAGCGATGCTCGCTTTCACCGGGCCGGACATCCTGGTCACCTACGAACGTACCGGGGGATTCGCCGGAATTCAGGAACGGGTCACCGTCGACGATTCCGGGACGGCCGCCGTCAACGACCGGAAGATCACGCTCAGCGCCGGGGAAATGCGCGGCCTGCGCACCGCGCTGAACGGCATCGTGACCACCTGGTCGTCGACGGCGGGGTGCGACGTCGCCGACCACTTCACCTATACGCTCGCGTTCCGCGGGCACCGGGCGACGCGCTGCTGGCTGCCGTCCGACTGGCGGCCGGCGGTCGAGCGGCTGGAGGCCCTCACCCGGCGCTGACCGCGCGGGCGTGCAGGTCCCGCATGGCGGCCTCAAGGGACGCGACGGGGCCGTCCACCCGCAGGCCGGGCACGACCTCCTGGATCGGGATCGGCGCGACCGGGCCCGGCGCGACGCCGAGCTCGGCCCGCCACGCCGCCACCTGCGCGGACGAGTGGACGTACACGATGCGCCCGAGCCCCACCCAGCCGTGCGCGGCCGAGCACATCGGGCAGTGCTCACCGGACGTGAACACGGTCGCGGCGGCGCGCTCCTCCGGCGTCAGGTTCCGGGCCGCCCAGCGGGCGGCCTCGAACTCGGGGTGGCGGGTCTGGTCGCCGTCCGCGGTGCGGTTGCGGTCCTCGAACAGGACCTCGCCCGACCCGGCGACCAGCACCGTCCCGAACGGCTCGTCGGCCGCGTCCAGGGCCTCGGCGGCGAGCGCGACGCAGCGGTTCAGGTGGACGAGTTCGGCGGCGGTCGGTTCGTAGCCCATGAAACGATCTTCTCAGGCGGACCCGCGCGGGACCAGGCCCGGCGAGGGACGGCCACCGTCCCCACGACCGCCTCGCCGCGGCGCCGGCGGCCGTCGCGAGTCGACGTGACCTGGCGGAAGTCCCGGCGAACCGCCGTGCCGCGCACGACTTGGCGGTCCGGACCCGCATACGCTGAACCCTGAGGTGCCTCCCCTCCGTGCCACGGATCATACGGACCGTTCTGAACGCAACCGCCGCGTGCGTCCGCCACGTACCACGGGTGATTGCGAAGCCGAGGAAGGGGAGCGATGCACGACCAGGGCATCGAGCAGAAGGACATCGCGGAGGCGGAGCTGCGGACACGGCGGGGCGTGTTCCATGCCGTCGCGTTCCGGGACCCGGTCGACCGGCACGAGCATCTGGCGCTCGTCCGCGGCGACGTCCGGGGCCGGGAGGGCGTGCTCGTCCGGACGCATTCGGAGTGCATGACCGGCGACATCTTCGCCGCCACGCGCTGCGAGTGCGGGGACCAGCTCGGCGCCGCGCTGGACGCGATCGTCCGCGAGGGCGCCGGTGTCCTTGTCTACCTGCGCGGGCACGAGGGGCGCGGGATCGGTCTCGTGGCCAAGGTCAGGACCCACATCCTGCAGGACGACCAGGGCCTGGACACCGTCGACTCCGCCACCGCCATCGGGCTGCCGGTCGACGTCCGCGACTACGGCCCGGCGGCCCGCGTCCTGCGGCATCTCGCGGTCCGGTCGGTGCGGCTGCTGTCGAACAACCCGGGCAAGGTCAGCGCGCTGGAGTCGTACGGGATCGAGGTCGCGGCGCGGGTGCCGCTGCTCGTCCCGGTCAGCGACGACAACGTCCGGTATCTCACGGCCAAACGCGACCGCCTCGGCCACGACCTGCCGCAACTCGACGCGCCCTCGCCGGCGCTGGGCGCGGCGCCGGTCAGCGGGGTCAGCGAGGTCCGCGGATGACGCGCCCGATGACCGCGCCCCGGCCGGTGGGGGTCGTCTGGCGCGCGGCCGCGCCGCCACGGGAGGCGCGGCCGAAGCGGCCGCGGCCGTCCAGGGGCGCCGAGCTGGCGGCCGCGGCGGGCGCGCAGGTCGTGCTGGTGGCCGCGCTGCGTCCCGGGCTCGCGGGCCTGGCGGTGGGCGTCGTGTACGCGCTGGCCGCGTGGGCGATCCTCGGCGCGGCGTTCCGCGGGCGGCGGGCGCTGGGCCCGGCCGATCACGTCACGCTGACGCGGGTGGTGCTGACCGGCGGTGTCGCCGCCCTGGTCACGGGGCATCTCCTCGGTGGCGGGCACACCTGGACGCTCGTCGCCGTCGCGTCGGCGGCGCTCGTCCTGGACGGGGTGGACGGCCAGGTCGCCCGCCGCACCGGGACGGCGTCGCGGCTCGGCGCGCGGTTCGACATGGAGGTCGACGCCTTCCTCGTGCTGGTGCTGAGCGTGCAGGTCGCGTCGGCCACGGGGGCGTGGGTGCTGGCGATCGGCGTGATGCGGTACGCGTTCGGCGCGGCGGCCTGGGCGGCGCCGTGGCTGCGCGCCGAGCTGCGGCCGAGCATCGCGCGGAAGGCCGTCGCCGTGGTGCAGGGCGTGACGCTGGTCGCGGCGGCGCCGGGCGTCGTCCCGTACGCGGGCGCGCTGGTGGCGGCGGCGCTCGTCCTGCTGGTCTGGTCGTTCGGACGGGACGTGCTGTGGCTGTTCACGCGACGTGAACGGCGGCGGAGCCGGGGCAATCCGGGGAGTCGGGGGAGGAGCACGGATGGAGCGGGAAGCCCGCGCGTTCTGGATCCGGTCGCCCGGTAGCGGGGAGATCCGCGACGAGGCGCTGCCGGAGCCGGGGCCCGGCGAGGTCCTGGTCCGGACGCTCTGCTCCGGTGTGAGCCGGGGCACGGAGGCGATCGTCTTCCGCGGCGGCGTCCCGCCGAACCAGCACGCCGTCATGCGGGCGCCGTTCCAGGACGGGACGTTCCCCGGCCCCGTCAAGTACGGGTACCTGAACGTCGGCGTGGTCGAGGACGGCCCGTCCGGCCTGCTCGGCCGCCCGGTGTTCTGCCTGTATCCGCATCAGACCAGGTATGTCGTCCCGGCGAGCGCGGTGTGCCCCGTCCCGGACGGGGTGCCGCCGGAGCGGGCCGTCCTGGCCGGGACCGTCGAGACCGCGGTGAACGCGCTGTGGGACGCGGCCCCGCTGGTCGGCGACCGGATCGCCGTCGTCGGCGCCGGGATGGTGGGCTGCTCGGTCGCCGGTGTCCTCGCCGGGTTCCCGGGGTGCCGCGTGCAGCTCGTCGACACCGACCCGTCCCGGGAGGGCGTCGCGCGGGCGTTCGGCGTCGAGTTCGCCCTGCCCGAGCAGGCGGACGGCGGCTGCGACCTGGTGGTCCACGCCAGCGCCACCGAGGCGGGGCTGGCGCGCTCGCTGGAGCTGCTCGCGCCGGACGGGGAGGTCGTCGAGCTGAGCTGGTACGGCGACCGGCGTGTGGCCGTCCCGCTCGGCGAGTACTTCCACTCGCGGCGGCTGATGGTCCGGAGCAGCCAGGTCGGCGCGGTGCCGCCCGCCCTCCGGTCGCGCCGGAGCTTCGCCGACCGGCTGGGGCTGGCGCTGCGGCTCCTCGCCGACCCCGCGTTCGACGTCCTGATCACCGGCGAGAGCGGCTTCGCCGAGCTGCCGAGGATCATGCCGCTTCTCGCGAGCGGTGAACTTCCCGCGCTCTGCCACCGAATCACCTACTGAGTCCCCGACCGACCGACTGGAGAACCCCACGTGTTCGCGATCACCGTCCGCGACCATGTCATGATCGCGCACAGCTTCCGCGGCGAGGTCTTCGGACCGGCGCGGCGGCTGCACGGCGCCACCTACGTGGTGGACGCGACGTTCCGCCGCCCCGATCTCGACCCGGACGGCATCGTCGTCGACATCGGGCTCGCCACGAGCGAGCTGGGCGAGGTCCTCGGCGCGCTGAACTACCGCAACCTGGACGACGAGCCCGACTTCGCCGGTGTCAACACCTCGACGGAGTTCCTCGCCAAGGTCGTCGCGGACCGCCTCGCCGACCGGGTCCGCGCGGGCGCGCTCGGCGAGCACGCGCACGGCCTGGCCGGGATCACCGTGACGCTGCACGAGTCGCACGTCGCCTGGGCCAGTTACGAGCGCGAGCTATGACCGCGACGGCCGAGCCGACCGCGCCTGAGCCGACCGCGCCGGAGCCCAGCGTGCCTGAGCCGGCCGCGCCCAGCGCTTCGGTCGCTCACGAGATCTGCGTCGTCGTCCCCGGCGACATCGACGACGCCGGCGTGCCGAGCGGCGGGAACCACTACGACCGCATGCTGTGCGCGGAGCTCGCGGCGTCGGGACGTCCCGTCCGGGAGCTGGCGGTGCCGGGCACGTGGCCGCGCCCCGGCGCCGCCGCCCGCGCCGGGCTCGCCCGCGCGCTCGCCGGGCTGCCCGGCGGGTCCGTCGTGCTGCTGGACGGCCTGGTGGCGTGCGGCGTCCCCGAGATCGTCGTGCCGGAGGCGGGGCGGCTGCGGCTCGCGGTCCTCGTCCACCTCCCGCTCGCGGACGAACCAGGACAGGCCGACCTGAACGCCGCCGAGCGCACCACGCTGGAGGCGGCCGGCGCCGTCGTGGCGACCAGCCCGTGGGCGCGGGACCACCTCGTCGCCCATCACGGGCTCGACGCGTCCCGCGTCCACGCCGTCACGCCCGGGACCGAGGCCGCGCCGCTCGCGTCCGGCACCGACGGGGCGACCCGCCTGCTGTGCGTCGCGTCCGTGACCCCGCGCAAGGGCCACGACGTCCTGGTCGAGGCCCTCGCCGACCTCGCGCACCTGCCGTGGCGGTGCGAGTGCGTGGGGCCGCTGCGCCGCGCCCCCGAGCACGTGACGCGCCTGCGGCGGCTGATCGCCGGGCACCGGCTCGGCGACCGCGTCCGGCTGGAGGGGCCGCTGACCGGCCGGCGCCTCGACGACGCCTACGCCTCCGCCGACCTCGTCGTCCTGGCGTCCCGCGCCGAGACGTACGGGATGGTCGTGACCGAGGCCCTCGCCCGCGGCGTCCCCGTCGTCGCGACCTCGGTGGACGGCGTGCCCGACACGCTCGGCTGGGAGCCGTCCGGGGCCGTCCCCGGGCTCCTCGTCCCGCCCGACGACCCCGGCGCGCTGGCCGCCGCGCTGCGCCGCTGGCTCGTCGAACCCGACCTGCGGGCCCGCCTGCGCGCCGCCGCCCGCCTGCGCCGTGACACCCTCCCCGGCTGGGACGACACCGCCCGCCGCATGGCCACCGTCCTGTCCCGGCTCCGCAGGGAGGCACGATGAACGCGAACGGCGCCGGGGGATCGTCCGCCGAGACGTCGGCCTTCGATCCCGCCTGGCTGGCGCTCCGGGAGAGCGCCGACGCCGCGGCGCGCGCCGCCGACCTGCTCGGCCCGCTCCGCGCCGCGCTGCCGCCGGACGGGCCCCTCACCATCTGGGACCTCGGCTGCGGCACCGGCTCCCTGGGACGCTGGCTGTCCGGACGGCTCCGCGGCCCGCAGCACTGGATCCTGCACGACAACGATCCCGTCCTGCTCGACCAGGCCCGCGGCAACATCTACACCTCGGCGGACGGCCTTCCCGCGACGATCGAGACCCGGAAGGGCGACGTCGGCGCGCTGCACGCGTCCGATCTGGTCGGCGCGTCGCTCGTCACCGCGTCCGCGCTGCTGGACGTGCTCACCGCCGCCGAGATCGACACGATCGCCGCCGCCGCGGCCTGCCCGGCGCTACTGACGCTGTCGGTCGTCGGGCGCGTCCGGCTGTCCCCGCCCGACCCGCTCGACGCCGAGGTCGCGGGCGCCTTCGACGCGCACCAGCGCCGCGACGGCCGCCTCGGCCCGGACGCCGTCACCGCCGCGACCGAGGCGTTCGGACGGCGCGGCGCCACCGTCCTGACCCGGTCGAGCCCGTGGCGGCTCGGCCCCGGCCAGTCCGCGCTGACCGCCGCGTGGCTGCGCGGCTGGGTCGCCGCCGCCGTCGAGCAGCGCCCCGGCCTGGCGCCCGCCGCGGACGCCTACCTGCGCCGCCGCCTCGACGAGTGCACGGCGGGCGGGCTCAGTGCCGAGGTCCAGCACGTCGACCTGCTCGCCCTGCCCGGGGGGTCGTCGTGAGGAGGCTCTGGCCCTGGCTGCGGCTGCTCACCGGGCTCGGCATCCTCGCCGCGCTCCTCTGGTGGCACAGCACGGACGCGTTCGTGGACGCGCTCCACGCCGTCGACCCCCGCTCGATCGTCGCCGCCCTCGCCGTCGGCCTGCTGACGACCGTGCTCAGCGCCGCCCGGTGGCGCCTGGTGGCCCGCCGCCTCGGCCTGAACCTGCCACTGACCAGCGCCGTCACCGACTACTACACGGCGCAGTTCCTGAACGCCGTGCTGCCCGCCGGGATCCTCGGGGACGTCCACCGGGCCGTGAGCCACGGCCACCGCTCCGGCGCCAGCGGCCTGCGGGCGGTGTTCCTGGAGCGGGTCACCGGCCAGATCGTCCCCGTCGTGGTGGGCGTGATCGTCCTGTTCACGCAGCCCGCCGTGCTGTCGGCCATGACTCCGGCGCTGGTCGCGCTGGCGGTCGTGCTGAGCGTCCTGCTCGTCCTCGCCCGGCGGCGCCACGGCGCGCTCGCGGCGACGTTCGCCGACGCGCGGGCCGTCCTGAATGCCTGGCCCGCCATCACCGCGCTGTCCGTGACGGCGCTGGCCGGGCACCTGACCCTGTTCGTGATCGCGGCCCGCCTCGCCGGCTCCACGGCGCCGCTCCTCGACCTGCTGCCGCTGCTCCTGCTGGCCCTCCTCGTGATGGTGCTGCCGGTGAACGTCGGCGGCTGGGGGCCGCGCGAGGCCGTCCTCACCCTCGCCTTCGGCGCCGCCGGGCTCGGCTCAGCGCAGGGACTGACCGTCTCCGTCGTGTACGGCGTGCTCACCTTCGTCGCGTGCCTGCCGGGCGCCGCGACCTTGCTGCTGAAGCGCCGCGAGGCAGTCCCCGAACGACGCGACGAGGCTCGCCAGCGCGTCCCGGCCCTTGCCGGCGCGGGCCAGTGACGGCCGCCCGATGACGCCCGACCCGGTGTAGGCGGCCATGCCCGTGGTGAGCAGGTGCCGCCGGTCGTCGGCCAGATGATCGGCGGTCTCGTACCCGTCCCTCACCAGCTCCGGGTGGGCGTGCAGCAGGATGGACGTCTCCAGCTCGCCGCCGTGCATGTCGCTGTCGCCGGACGTCTCGATGCCCGCGGCGCTCCTGGCGTCGTCCCACTCGTCCAGGCCGGGGAACAGCGCCATGTCGCCGCGCGCCTCCTGGACCACGTTCCCCAGCACGTAGTTGCCCCCGTGCCCGTTCACCAGCACCAGCTTCGGCACCCCGGACCGGACGAGCGACCCGGCGACGTCCCGCACCACCGCGTGCAGGGTCGCCGCCGAGATGCTCACCGTCCCGGGCCAGGCCGCGTGCTCGTGCTCATGCGAGCACGAGATCGTCACGGGCGGGAGCGTCCGCACCGGGTACGCCTTCGCGATCTCCGCCGCGATCGTGCAGGCGATCACCGTGTCGGTCGCGAGCGGCAGGAACGGGCCGTGCTGCTCGTGGCTCCCGATCGGCAAGACCGCCACGGGGACGTCCGGAACCTCGGAACTCGTGTGCGTTGGCAGCATGCACCCCACCCTGCCGCACCCGCTCCACCAGCGAAACCAGCGCCATCGCCCCGGCGAGCAGCGCGGCGGCGACGATGCCGTCCGTCCAGTAGTGGTTGGCCGTCACCACCACCACGAACACGGTGATGGGCGCGTGCATCGCGATGACCCACCGCCACCTGCTCCGCGACACCCGCACCACCGCGACCGCCACCAGGATCGCCCACCCGATGTGCAGCGACGGCATCGCCGCGTACTGGTTCGCGATCCCCTCGGCGGCCCCCGCCGGATACGCCGAAGGACCGACCGTCAGCATCGTGTCGACGGCCCCGAGGTGCGCCAGCCGCGGCGGCGCCAGCGGGAACAGCATGTGCACGAGCAGCCCCGCCGCAGTCAGCGCCACCAGCTCGTTCCGCACCCTGCCGTAGGACGACCGGTGCCGCACGTAAAGCCAGACCAGCAGGAGCGCCGTTCCCGGAAAGTGCACGCCCACGTAGTACACGTTCGCCAGGAAGGCGGTGTGATCCCACCCGAGCGCCCACTGCTGGAAATCCACTTCGCTGGGGAGCCACGACCGTTCGAAGCTCCACAGCCACGCGGCGTTGTTCATCGCCTGGCCGGGACCGTGCTCGACCAGCGTCCGCCCCCACTTGTAGAAGGCGAACAGCACCGCCAGCAGCCCGACCTCGGTGACCAGCGGCCGCACCCCGCGCCGCATCGCCACGCTCGCCATGTGTCCTCCCCGTGCCGGTCGTCCCCGTCGGATGGACGACGCCCTGTGACAACGTCCAAGCACAACCTTTACGTCCGACATTCCTGGAGGCACTGGCCCCAGCCACCCGAACCCGGAAGGGAAAGCCCCCAGCCGGGGGTGGAGCTAACCCCACCCCCGGCGCGATCTACGGCAGCAGGAGGGTCTTGCCGACGACGGTCCGGTTCTCGATGGCCGTGTGGGCCTCGGCGGCGTTCTCCAGCGGGAACGTCTGTCCGATGACGGGCTTGAACACGCCTTCGGCGGCCTTCGCCAGGGCGTCGCCGAGCAGCCGCATGCGTTCGGTCTTTGCGATCTGCACGTCCTGGATGCCGCGCAACGTGACGCCTCTGCGTGCGGCGTCGTCCGCGTCTACGGCGGTGAACCCGCCCATGGTGGCGCCGTGCGCGGAGAACGTGCCGTCGTCTTTCGCGGCCTTGAACGCCGCGAGGCCGATCCCGGCGCCGACGCCGTCGAAGACCACGTCCGCCTGCCCGGAGATCTCGTCCGCCCAGCCGGGCTCCGCGTAGTCGAGGACGACGTCCGCGCCCAGGTCGCGGGCCAGCTCCAGCTTCCGGGCCCCGCGCGCCGCCGCGACGACCCGGGCGCCCCGCGCGTGCGCGAGCTGGACGAGCAGCACGCCCATGCCGCCCGTCGCGCCCACCACCAGGACGGTGCCCCCGTCCTTGACCGCGCCGCCCTCGAAGACGCCCTCGAACACGCACAGCGCGGTCACGCCGTCGTGCAGGAGCGCCGCGGCGTCGTCGAGGCCCAGACCGTCCGGCACGGGGAGGACGTTCTCCAGCGGCGCCGCCAGCCGTTCGGCGTAGCCGCCGTTCCCGACGGACGCCACCACCCGGCGACCGATCCAGGCGGGGTCGACGCCCGGCCCGGCGCCGATCACCGCTCCGGCCCCGCCGCCGCCCGGCACGTACGGCGGCGTCGTGTCGAAGAACGCCCGGGCCCGGCCCGCGCGGATCCTGGTCTCCACGAACATGGTGTCCGCGGCCGCCGAACCGATCACGACCTGCCCGGGCCCCGCCACCGGATCCGGCGCCTCGCGCACCGCCAGCACCTCGGGCCCGCCGAACTCCTTCACCTCGACCACGCGCATCTCCGGATCTCCTCCCTCGTCAGAAGACCCAGTCTCGACCCTCAACCAAACTTGAGGTCAACGCGCCGAGGCAGGGGGACGAGCGGGCAAGGCGAGCGGGCAAGACGAAAACCGTCGTCTTCCCAGGTAAATCCGAGAAGCAGAAGATCTTCAAGAATAACGAGGGCTGACGTGCCGGATATTTCCCGGTGACACCCGGCCGGCGGGCGCTAGGATTAAAGCCCATCCTACATATCAGTGATCTTGCGAGGCGGGTATGGCATGGGGGCCGGTCGAGCATCAGCAGGGGCTGCTGGCCGGGGGTGACCTGTTCCGGTATGCGGTCGCCGGCGGAGAGCTGGAGCCGATGCCGTCCGTTCCGATGGGGCTGGAGCAGGGCGAGAGCCCGTACGCGGATCTGCCGCTCGAATACTCGCGTTTCTACGCCATGGACGTCTCCTATGATCACCGATCGGTGGTCGCGTCCGGTTCGGCGGGATTCGTGCTCGGGGCGCTCGCGGTCAACGCGGCCGGGAACGCGATCGCGCGCAACCGGGCCCGCGCGCTCGCGGCCGCGCAATGGCGCGAACACCAGGTGGCGCGGGTCGTGCTGACGAGCGAACGGCTGCTCGTCTTCACCAGGGTCCGGCCGCTGTCGTTCTGGCATGGCGGGCTCAGCGAGTTCCTGCCCGCGCCGGACGCCTTCCAACTGGTGCTCACATATCCGGACTGCGAACCGGTCCGGTTGAAGGGGCCCGGGGTGCCGTGGCTCGCGGTCGCGATGGCGCGGCTGATCTACGAGCCGGAGCAATTGATGATGATTCCCGGTTTCGCCGGGATGGCCGCCTGGCACCTGACGGAAGGGCCGCCGGAATAGCGGAGAGAATGGCGACGAGGCCGGAATGGCGGGCGGGTCAGGCGCGGGTGAGGGTGCCCTTCGCGCTGATCTCGCCGGACGAGTAGATGACGAACTCCGCCTTTCCTTTCCGTCCCGGCGTGAGGTTGACGTCGCCCACATCGCAGCCGGCCCTGCCTTCCGGGAACCTGGTGTCGAGGGTCAGGGTGGCGCCGTTCACGGAGATCGGAACGGCGGTGCCGCTGCACCGTCCGCCCAGATAGCGGACTTCGCCGTTGTGCTTCCCCTCGCGCAGGACCAGTTCCGCCCGCCAGCCGTCGTCGTTCTCCCTCGCCGGCCGGTCCTTGATCGTGCCGCGCCACGTGCCGGCGAGCCTGGCGGGGACCTCGGCCTTCGGGTCCGACGGGTCCGGCAGCAGCTCCAGCAAGGCCGTGGTGATCGTGAGCAGCGCGGTGCACGCGACCAGGGTGATCGTGAGGGCGATCGCGACCCTCGGCAGCACGCGCACCCTGGGGACGACGGGACGGAACGGCGGCGCGGGAGGCGGCGGCCACGCCCCTGGCATGCCGTACCGGGGCGGCGGGGGCATGCGCCGGTGCGGCACGTCCTGCCGCGGCGGGGACGGCGGGGGCTGGGAACGCGGGGGAGGCGAAGGCGGCGGCGGGCGGCCCTCGGTCGCCGTGTCCCACGGGTCGTCGACGAGTTCGGGCTCCTCCTCCGTCCCTGACCGGTCGCGGTAGGCGTCGTAGTTCGCGCGATCCTTGATCAGGATGTCGCGGGCGGCGTTGAGGAGCCGGGTGAGCTCGGCGCCCTCCGCCCTGCTCTCCTCCTGCTGGAACCGGTCGGGATGGTGCGTGCGGACGCCGGCGATGTGCGCGCGCCTGATCTCCTCCGCGGACGCGTCCGGGGCGACGCCCAGCAGTTCGTAGGCGTCGTGCCCGTCCAGCTCGGCGAACTCCCTCCGCATCCCTATCCGCCCATCCGCCGCCCCACCGACGCGCGGTAGCACGTGAGCGACCAGTGGGCGGACGCGGCGTCGTGGCCCACGGGCACGTCCTTGGTCCCGGTCGCGAACGTCACGTCCCGCGTCCCGGCGAGATAGAGGAGGAAGCCGTTCAGGCGGTGCTCGAATCCCTGGTACCACCAGTCATGGCGCGTCGGCCGCCGCTGCGCGGTGAACGGCGCCTGCAAGAGCTCCTGCGCACGCGGCGGAAGGTTCCCGATGACGCCCTTCGCCTGCGCGGACAGCCCGATGTCCACAGCCGGCGCCGCGTTCCCCGCGACGTTCCCCGCAGCGTTCCCTGCCGTGGCGGACGGGCCGCGCGGCGGCGGACGATGGTCGATCGCGACATGGCGCAGCGACCCGGACGCGAACAGGAAAGCGGAGATCGCGTAGACCGGACGGTGATCGGTGCTGATCCGGGGCTCGGCCACGGCGAGACCGCCCTCGCCGGCGACCACGCCGTAGGGGCGCCCCTCGGGGCTGGACGGGTCCGCGCAGGCGAACCACTCGATCGTGTCGCCGGCGAGCTCGTGCAGCCGGGCGCGGACCCGCGGCCCGATCGACTCCCACAGCTCCTCGCGCGGCCTCCCGCCGAACGGCATCTCCCCGGCCTGGTGAAGCGGGACCGGCGCGCCCTCGGGCCGGGCGAGGCCGCCGCCGCGCCGCGCTTCCGGACGACCGGAGCCGGACGGCTCCATCGGAAAAGACGAACCCACGTGCCGCTCTCCCTTGACCGCTCATTGACCCTTCCTTTTCACGCTAGCGGCGGAGCGCGGCGGAGAAGGCGCGCGGCGCCGATCGTTATCGGGCGGTGTCGGGCGAGGGCCGGACGTGGAGGTCGAGCCCGCTCGCGCCCGCCGCCTCCACGCCGGGCCGCAGGCGCAGGTCGCGGTCGTAGTCGCCGCCGGTGAGCAGACGGAACGGCACCGGGTCGTCGGTGAAGAGCCCGTCGAGCCGCCGTCCGTACTCGCGTACGGCGGCCGCGAAGCGCTCGTCCGGCACGCCGACGGCGTCGTACACCGCGAACGGGGCGAGCGGCGCCATCCCCGTGAACCAGAGAACGCCGTGCTGCACCGGGTGGAGGACGTCCGCCAGCCGCCCGTGCGCGCCCCGGTCGGAGAACGCCGCCTCGCGGGCGCCGATCGTCACCGACACCAGGGCGCGCCGTCCGCCGAGGGCGCCCTCGCTGTAGGGCGGCGGGACGGCCGGGCCGTGCGCGAAACCGTTGGTGAGCACCCGGTCGAACCAGCCCTTGAGCATCGCCGGCACGGAGAACCACCACAGCGGGAACTGCAGGATCAGCGCGTCCGACCAGCGCAGCTTCTCCTGCTCGGCCAGGACGTCGGGTGTGAGCCGTCCCGCCAGGGTGGCCCGCTCGTGCGCGGCCAGGACGTCCAGCCGCCGGTCCGCGACGTGGTCGGGGATGTCGTCGGCGTCCACCGCCGCCTTCCATTTCATCGCGTACAGGTCCGACACCCGGACTTCGTGGCCCGCCGCCCGCAGATGCCCGGCCGCGAAGGCGGTCAGGGCGGCGTTCAGCGAGCGGGGTTCCGGGTGGGAGCTGACGAGGAGGATCTTCTTCCGCTGCATGCCGCCACGCTCTCCCGGGCGCGGCCGGGCAGCCAGCGCCCCGCTCGACCGGAGGACGGACGATCCTGGTACCGCGAGGGCCACGCATACTTGGGTCCATGGACGACGTGGACCAGATCGAGCGCACCGGCCGCGTCGACGGGGTCGGCGACACGCGGCGCGCGCTCGGCGGCTTCCTGCGCGCCCGGCGGGAGCGCATCGCGCCGGAGCACGTCGGGATCCGCGGCGGCGGACGCCGGCGCGTGCGCGGACTGCGCCGCGAGGAGCTGGCCCAGCTCGCCGGGATCAGCGTGGACTACTACGTCCGTCTCGAACAGGGCCGGGCGAGGCAGCCGTCCCGCGAGGTCCTCGACGCGCTGGCCAGGGCGCTCCGCCTCGACGCGGCGGAGCGCCGGCACCTGGTGACCCTGGCGGGCGCCAGGAGCCGCCCCGCGCCGCGGGCCCGGGTCAGCCCCGTGCTCCGGCGGATCCTGGACGACCTCGTCCAATCCCCGGCCTTCGTGACGAATCACCGCCTCGACGTCGTCGCCTGGAACGCATTGGGCGCCGAGCTGATCGGCGGCCTGTCCGAGCCGGGGCGCCGCGACCCCAACAACGCCAGGTTCCTGTTCCTCGACCCCGCCTCCCGGGACGTCCATCCCGAGTGGGAGGACAGGGCGGCGGAGGCCGTGGGCCAGCTGCGGGTCTCCGCGGGCCGCTATCCCGGCGACGCGGAGCTGGCCGCGCTCGTCTCCGACCTGTCCGCGCGCAGCGCCGCGTTCCGGCGGATCTGGGCCACCGGCGAGGTCGTGATGTGCGCGGCCGGACGCAAGCGGCTGCGGCACCCCGTGGCCGGGCTGCTCGACCTCGACTACGAGACGCTGCACGTCCCGGCCGCTCCCGGCGAGACGGGAGTGGTCGTGCACGTGTTCAACGCGGAGCGCGACAGCCGCGAGGCCGCCGCCCTCGCCCGCCTGGGCCCGCTGGGCGGTTAGCGCGCCCGAGCGGGACGTCAGGCCGACGGGCGGCCGTCTCGGCGGTACAGGTCGTCGAGGTGGGCCGACACGGCGGCGCGCATCCGTTCCGGGGTGGTGGTCCCGGGGTGCAGGGCGGCGTGGACGGCCAGGCCGTCGACCAGGGCGTGGAGCCGGTCGGCCTCCAGTTCGGCGTCCGCGTCCGGGGCGAGGGACCGGGCCAGGGCGAGGCAGCCGGAGCGCATGGTGGTGTGGGCCTCCTCGCAGAGGGCGCGCAGGCCGGGGTCGACGAGCGCGCGGGCGGTGAAGGCGAGCCAGACGTGGTTCTCGGCGGCGCGTTCGGCGTCCATGGGGAGCAGCTCGGTCAGGACGCGGGCGGCGCGTCCGCGGGGGTCGCCGTCCGCGGCCGGGACCGCGGCGATCCGCCGCTCGATCCGCTCGATGATCGTGCGCAGCGTGAACGCCAGCAGCTCGGGCTGGGTGGCGAAGTAGTGCCGCAGCGAGCCGGTCGACAGGCCCGCCTCCCGCGCGACGTTGCGGACCGAGGCCCGGTCCAGGCCGTCCCGCCGGACGACCCGCCACACCGCCGCGACCACCTCCTGCCGGCGCCTGGCCGGATCCACCACCTTCGGCATGGGACTTTTATAGCACAGCTGTGTTACCTTCGACTTGATAACACAGTCGTACTAAAAAGGACCGGTCATGAAGCGTGCCCTCGTCGTCACCGTCACCGCCGCCCCGCTGCTGCTCACCGGGTGCGGGCTCGCCGCCGGGGCGGCCCTGCAGGCGTCCTCAGGCGGCTCGTTCGCCACCCCCGAGCGGCGCTTCGGCACCTCGGCCGTCGCGCTCAAGACCGACGAGATCGAGGTGGGGTCCGAGACGGCGCGCGCCGGGAACCCCATGCCCGACGTCGGGGAGCTCGCCGAGGTCGAGATCGTCGTCCGCCCGGCCGATCCCCGCGTCCCCCTGTTCGTGGGCATCGGGCCGAAGGCACAGGTCGAGGACTACCTGCGCGGGGTGTCGCGGGACGAGTTCGTGTCGGCCGAGCTCAGCCCGTTCACTCCGGTGTTCCACCGCGTGCCGGGCGCGGACACGGCCGCCGCGCCGCCCTCGCGGCAGCGGTTCTGGGTCGCCGGCTCCGCCGGGACCGGGACGCGCACCGTCAAGTGGGACAAGACCGGCGGCGCCTGGTCCGTCGTCGTGATGCGGATGGACGGCCGCTCCGGCGTGGACGCGCACGCCTCCATCGGCCTGCGCTTCGGCTTCCTGCTCCCCGGCGCGATCGCCGCGCTGGCCGCCGGGACCGTGCCGCTCGCCTGGGCGCTGGTCGCCCGCCGCCAGGCGAAGCGCGACAGCCGCTGAAGGGCCCGGGGCGCGGCGGTCGGCGCGGCGGCCCGGCCGGTCAGGTGTGCCAGTGGCCGACCAGTTCGGCGTAGAGGGGGCTGCGTTTCACCAGGGTCTCGTGGGTGCCGAGAAGGGGCCGGGGGCCGTCCAGCAGGAGGACGAGGTCGGCGCGCTCGGCGGAGCTGATCCGGTGCGCGATGACGACGAGGGTGCCGTCGCGGGCGGCGAGGGCCCGCTCGGCGCGCGCCTCGGCGGCCGGGTCGAGATGGCTGGTGGCCTCGTCCAGGATGGTGATCGGGGCGGGGGACAGGTAGGCGCGCGCCAGCGTGACGAGCTGGCGCTCGCCCTGCGAGAGGGAGCCGCCGCCGGGCGGGATCTCGGCGTCGTAGCCGCCGAGGCGTTCGACGGTGCCCGCCATGCCGACGGCGTCGACGGCCCGCCGGAGCTGCGCGGCGGTGGCGTGCGGGCACAGGTAGGAGAGGTTGTCGCGCAGCGTCCCGGCGAAGACGTAGCTCTCCTGCGGGATGAGGGTGACGGCCGAGTGGAGCCGCGCCGGTTCGAGATCGGTCACCGGGACCGGGCCGAGCGCGACGGTCCCCTTCTGCGGGCTGAGCAGGCCGGTGAGCAGGTTGGCGAGCGTGGACTTCCCCGTCCCGCTCGGGCCGACGACGGCCAGGTGGGTGCCTTCCGGGATGTAGAGGCTCACGTCCTCCAGGACCGGTTCGGCGTTCGGGGAGTAGGCGAACGTGAGGTGGTCGGCCTCGATGTCGAAGGACTCGCTCGACGGTGCGCCCCAGTGCGGCGTGTCCGGCGCCGGGGCGATCGCGGGGGGTGCGGCCGGGACGGCGCAGATCTCGGCGAGGCGGCCGAGCATGACCGCGAGGCTGAGCAGCAGCGTCCCGCCGGTGTCGATGAGGACGGTGATGCCCGGCTGGAGCCCGGTGACGAGGTAGACCGCCCCTCCCGCGACCGTCCCGGCGGTGAGTCCGTGGTGCTCGGTCAGGTAGGGCGACAGGACGAGGAGGGCGAGCAGCGGGAGGTGCACTCCGAGCGCGAGCACGGGCAGCCGGATCAGGCGGGTCCGGGCGTAGGCGCGCATTGCCTCCGCCTGGGCGTCGATGACGTCCCCGACCGTGCGGGCGGCGCGGTCCTCGGCCGCGGCGGCGGCGACGTCCCGGACCCCGTGGACGATCACCGCCGCGGTCTCGCCGATGCGCTCCGCCTCCCGGACCACGGCCCGGTACCGGCGGACCTGCGTCCGCAGGAACGCGGCGAACACCGCGAGGGCGAGCGCCACCGACAGGCAGACGACCAGCGCGAGCGGCGGGGAGAGCAGGGCCAGGCCCACCAGCGCGGCGACCCCGGCGGACAGCAGCTGCCGGATGTTGCGCAGCGCCGTCCCCAGCAGCGCCCTGACGGCCTCGGCCTGCTCGGTGACCTGGGACGCGCCCGCGCCCGCCGAGTCGGACGGCCGGTCGGACATCCGGTGCAGCGCGGCGGTGACGACCTCGCGGACGAGCGAGTCGCGCATCGGCTCGACGGTCGCGGCGAGCCAGGGGTAGATCCGGCCCGTGCCCACCGCCCCCGCGACGTACAGGACGGCGAGCGCGGCCAGCCAGGCCAGGCCGGTGAGGGGCCGTCCGGCGAGGAAGCCGTGGTCGATGGCGCGCGCCAGGAGCAGCCCCGACGCGAGCGCGGGAAGCGATTCGAGGGCCGACCAGGCGGCGAGGCGGCGCATCGCGGGCCACTGCCCGCGGACGTGGCGGTGCAGGAGCCGGGCCGCGGGCGGGAGCGTCATGGGGCCGCCGGTCCCGTCGCTGCTCCCGCGGACGGCCCCGCGGCCGGTTCCGCGGCCGGTTCCGCGGCGAACACGGCCCGGTAGTCGGCGTCGGGCCACAGCTCCGCGTGCGGTGCGAGGGCGCGGAGCCGTCCGGCGTCGAGCCAGGCGACGAGGTCGGCGCGCGCGGCCGTGGCGGGGCGGCGCGCCACCACCAGGCTGGTGCGGCCGTCGAGGATCTCCTCCAGCGCCCGCGTCACCTTCGCCTCCGTGGCGGTGTCGAGGCTGCTGGTCGCGTCGTCGAGGACGACGATCCGCGCGCGGGTGAGCGCGGCGCGGGCCAGCCCGAGCCGCTGCAGCTCGCCGCCGGACATCGGGGCGTCGCCGAGCGGCGTGTCGTAGCCGTCCGGGAGGGCGCGGATGAAGCCGTCGGCGGCGGCGGTCCTGGCGGCGCGCTGCACGTCGGCGCGGGTCGCGTCGGGCCGGGCGTAGGCGATCGTGTCGTGCACGGTGGCGCCGAGCAGCGCGGGACGCTCGAACGCGTACGCGACGGCACGCCGCAGGTCGGGCAGCGGCACCGCGGAGACGGGGACGCCGTCGATCTCGACGACGCCCTCGTCGGGGTCGATGAGCCGCCCGATGGTCGACACCAGCACGCTCTTGCCCGCCCCCGACGCGCCCGCGACCGCGACCGCCGCGCCGGGCGGCACCTCCAGGTCGAGGCCGTCCAGGACGGTGCGGTCTCCGGCCCGGACGGTGACCCGCCGCAGGCGGAGCCGTCCGGGTCCGTCCGGGAGCGGCACCGGCCGCGCGGGCGGGCGGACCGCCGGGTCGGCGGTGAGGATCTCGTCGACGCGCCCGGCGCCGACCTGGCAGTTGAGGAGCGCGACGACGGTGTCGAACAACGAGGCCGAGGCGACGGCCATCGCGACGTAGGACGCGCTCGCCACGAGCTGCCCGGTCGTGATGTCGCCCGTGGACAGGCGCAGCCCGGCGACGCCGACGACGAGGACCTGCACGGCCGGCGCCAGCAGCGCCAGCCGCCGGCTGACCCGTCCCTGCACCGCCCACGTCTCATGACCGGCCCGGCGCAGCTCGGGCAGCGGCCGGAGGATGCGCCGCACCTCGGCGTCCGCGGTGCCGCTCGCCCGGATCGTCCGGATGCCCTGGCGGGCGTCGAGCAGCCTGGTCACGATCGCCGCCTGGCACCGCTGGTACCGCGCGAACGGCTCCGTCGCCTGGACGACGAACACGCGCAGCGCCACGACGAACGGCGGCACCCCCGCCGCGAACGCGACGGCGAGCCACCAGTCGATCAGGGCCAGCGCCGTCACCGCGCCCACGGCCGTGACCAGCGCGGCCGCCGCGGACAGCAGCAGGACGGGAAAGGCCGCCGGGGCCGAGGAGCTCTCGGTGAGCCGGGCGAGGACGTCCCCGGTCGGGAACCGCCGCTGCCCCTGCGGCCCGAGCAGGAGCACCCGGCCGAGCAGCCGGTGCCGCAGCCAGGCGGCGATGTCGCCGCCGCAGTAGGCGCCGAGCACGTCCTCCAGCGTGTCGGCCAGCGCGGCCACGGCGAGGACGCCCGCCAGCCGGGCCGCGGCGGCGGCGACGCCGTCCTGGACGCGGACGGCGTCGATCGCCGCGGCGAGCATGACGGGGGTGAGCAGCATCGCTCCGACGCGGACCGCGGTGAGCGCCGACAGCAGGCCCGTCTTCAGCCGGAACCGGCCCATGGCCTCCAGGAGCCGCCGGCGGCCTCCCGCGCGCAGCACGGCGGTGTCCACCCTCGTCGGCTCCCTCCGCCGTCGTCCGGCGTCTTCTACACTCGTGTACGGGTCCGGTCACGGACCTATGGGTCCGGTCACGGACCGGCTCTCGCCGGTCCGTGACCGGGGTTCTACTGGGTGGGACGTTCAGGGGTCCCGGGTACTACATGGGTTGCATGGGCATCACGCGCACGAGATGCCGACGCAGATCGTGTTCAGCAGCGTGAGCAGGCCGACGCACGAGCAGGTCCCGCCGAGCTGGATCCCCTCGATCTCGACCGGGTCCGTCTCGGGCAGCTCCTGCAGAGCGGCCACGATGTCACCGTCGAACGTGTCCATGGAATTTCACCTCCTTTTCTGGTCGTGGGCGAAGGTCCGCTCCGCCGTGAGGCAGAAGCGGGCCACCGTTTCGCGGAGGACGGGAGGCCACGCCTGGACGACGCCGTGATGGCCGTCGTCGACCTCCAGGTAGTCGAAGTCGACTCCCTCCGTCCTGCCGAGCTCGATGAGGCGCCGCCGCAGCGCCCTGGACTGTCCGGCCGGGACGACCTCGTCCCGGGCGCCGTGCACGAGCAGCAGCGGCGCGGTGAGCGCCGCGCAGTCGCGCAGGACGTCGCGGCCGCTCGCCTCCCCGCCGTCCGCGTCGTGCCGGCTCAGCCGGGACACGCGGTCGCCGACGGGCTGCGCGACGGCGTCGTGGAGCGCCGCCGCCGATGTGAAGGGTGCCAGCGCGACGCATCCCGACCACAGCTCCGGCTCGCGGCAGGCCGCGAGGAGGGCCAGGTAGGCGCCGTAGCTGCCGCCGAGCACGACGGGCCGCGGCAGCGCCGCGCGGTCGCGCGCGATCGCGCGGGTCAGGTGGATCACGTCGTCGAGGTCGGGGCCGCCCCAGTCGCCGATGACCGGGCGCAGGTGCCGGTCGCCGTAGCCGGTGCTGCCGCGGTAGTTCGGCGCGGCCACGGCGATGCCGGCGGCCGCGAGGACCTGGAAGAGCGGCTCGAACTCGAAGTGCCACGCCGCGAGCGGGCCGCCGTGCAGCGCCAGCACCAGGCGCCGGCACGTGCGCCAGCCAGGGCCGCCGTAGACGATCGTCTCGATGGGGCCCGCCGGGCCCGGCAGCTCGATCAGGTCGGCGTCCGCCCAGGCCGCGCCGTCGCCCGGGCCTCCGCCGGTGTACGGCAGCGGTGACGCGTCCGGGCCCGCGGGCGCCGACACCGTCGCGAGGGTCGGCGGACGGTTCGGCGCCGCGAACCGCATGTGGATGCGGCCGTCGTCCGCCCAGCGGACGGGCGGCCACAGCATCCCGCGCGGCGCGGGCACGGGCGTGAGGCGGTCCCGCGCCGGGTCGTAGACGGCGAGGCGCGCGGCCGCGCCGTGGATCTCCCGGACGAGGAGCCGCCCGCCCTCCGCGTCGAAGGCCAGCGGCGTCCGCGGGTGGGCGGACTGGTTGAGGGCGTTGGGGAACCGCACGACGGGGTCGTCCGGGAGCCGCAGCCCGATCTGCTCGGTGCCCCGCTGCTGGGCGCCCGGCGCCGTGGTCGTCACGGCCAGGGCGCCCGTCCGCGGGCTGTAGGCGACGATCCGGTCGGTCGTGGTTTCGGACACCGACCAGACGCGCCGCCAGGACCGCTCGCCGAGGTCGACCAGGATGCCGTCGGTGCGGCGCCCGGCGCGGGTGTGGTCGAGCGCCAGGGTGCGGCCGCCGTCCATCCAGACGCCGCCCGCCAGCACGCCCGGCACGCGCAGCACCGGTTCCAGGTGCGGAGGCGAGTCGACGAGCCGCCAGATCCGCGAGTGCCGTTCGTTCTCGACGACCACGAGCAGGACGGTCTGCTCGGGCCCCGGGCCGGCCAGGAGGAACCCGGCGAGCATCGACGGGACCTGCCAGGACCGGACGACCCGCAGCCCCGCCGCGGCCGGCTCCGCGGCGAGCACCGTGCCGTGCCCGGCCGGCTCCCCGCGGTCGCCCGTCGCGGCCCGCACCAGCAGGACGCGTCCGTCGTCCAGCGGCAGCGCGCTCCAGCGCCGGTCGAGGGCCGTTCCCGCGCCGCCGGGGTCGAGGACGTCCCGAACCGGCTCGGGACACGCCAGGTCCCACCGCTCCACGGTGACCTCGTCCTCGACGGTGCTCAGGCAGGACGCCCAGCGGCCGTCGCCGGAGAACGCGAAGCCGAAGCGGCTCGGGACGGGCGGCAGCGCGGGCAGTGCGGGCCGCTGCGCCATGACGTCGGTCATGACGTCCGCCCCGAGCCGATCGGTGCGGCGGCCGGACCGGAGGCGTGCGCGTCCGGCGGATCGGCCGTCCACTGGCGGGACGCGCCGTGCCGCACTCGGAGGAGAAAGCCGAGGATTCCGCTCATGCCGTCGCCCCAGGTCACCGAGACCTGCCCGAACTCGTCGGGGAACACGACGGCCCCGTCCCGGTGCGCCCGCGCGGACAGGATGAGCTCGGTGAGCCGCCAGGCGGCGTCGCGGTACCGGTCGTCGCCGGTCGCCGCCGCCATGTCGAGCAGGAAGTCGCCGTTGCCGGCCAGCCCGTGGCACTGCCCGAGCGGCGCGCGCCACCGGTTCTCCAGCACGGACCGCGCGGCCCGTTCCGCGGCCCGGACGAAGCGCTCGTCGCCCGTGACGGCGCCCAGCCGTAACAGGAACCCCCCGATCCCCGCCGCTCCGTGGCACCAGTAGGGCGCCGTGGGCTCGTCGCCCGGACCGGCTCCCCAACTCGCGGCCCGGCCCGTCACGGTCGCCTCGCGCAGGAGGTCGTCGCCGACGGCGACGGCCAGCGCCCGGTACTCGTCGCGGCCCGTCGCCCGCGCGCAGGCGGCGAGGAAGTGGCCGATCCCGGCGACGCCGTGCGCGAACCCGTAGTACCGCTTCCCGGCGAGCTTGGACTCGTGGTGGGCGGGGGTGCTCCAGATGAGCCCGCCGGACCGCTCCTCCACGGTGCCGGCCAGCGCGTCGGCGGCCTCGGCGGCGCGCTCGGCGTACCGGCTCAGCCCCGTGCGCGCCCACAGGTGCAGCGCGGTCAGGCCCAGGCCCGCCGTTCCGTGGGTGACGTCGGGGCCGGGGAGCGCGGCCGGCAGCCGGTCGGCCGCGGCCAGCGCGGCGGCGACGAGGCCGTCGTCGTCCAGGGCCAGGCCGGCGTCGAGGATCGCCCACACCGCTCCGGCGGTGCCGTAGTACAGCCCGGCCGGCCGTTGCGTGTCGCCGTCCAGCCGGGCCGAGATCCACCGGCCGGCCCGGCCGATCGCCTCCGGGAGGCGCGGATCGGCGGTCAGCTCGTAGCACCTGACGAGCGCGCCGAGGACGCCCGCCGCGCCCTGCTGGAGGCAGCACGGGTCCGGCGCGCCGTGCACGCAGGAGGCGGGCCACAGGGTCTCCGCGTCTTCGGTGCCCATGGTGGCGAGCAGGTGGCCGACGATGCCGGTGACCGCCAGGCGGCTCAGCTCCTGCGGCTCCTCCCGCCCGCTCGCGGGACGCCCGGCGACGGCGCCCGCGGAGGCTGTGCCCGCGGCTGTGCCCGCGGTGCTGGACGCGTCGTCCGGAGCGCCCGGCCCGCCGGACGCCAGCCGGGACAGCGCCGCGCGCGCCGGTTCCGGAGCCCACCGGTCGGCGGGGTCGTCGGCCATCAGCCCCAGCAGCAGGGCGGGGAGGGCGGCGGGCGGGTCCAGGTCGCGGATGCGGGCGGTGAGCCATTCCGCCAGCCGCTCGGTGTGGGGCCGGGACGCGGGACGCTCGTCCAGCAGGTACGGCGGCCCGCCGCTGATCACGTGGCAGAGCGTCGCGCCGAGGGCGTAGCGGTCGGCGGACGGATCGGGCGCCGCCCCGTCCATCTGCTCGGGCGCGGCGTACCCGGGGGTGCCGATCCGCAGCGGCGGCTCGTCGTCGGAGCCGGGGACGGCCGCCAGCTCCAGATCGATCAGGACGGGCTCGCCGTCCGGGCGGACCATGATGTTGTTCGGGTTGAAGTCGCGCAGCACGACGCCGACGTCGTGCGTTTTGATCATCAGGTCGGTGAGCCGCCCGGCCATCTCCAGCGCCGCGGGCAGGTGCGGGCCCCAGCCGAGCTCGCCGATGAGGTCGGCCGTCCAGTTCCGCAGCGGGGTGCCCGGGATCATCTCCTCCGCGAGGAACAGGTGCCCGCCCTGGGTGAACAGCCTGACCGGCCGCGGCGCCACGCCGAGGCTCTCGATCGTCGCCAGCGCGCGGGCCTCGGCGCGGAGGCGGTCGCGGGCGTCCCTTCCGGTCTCGTCGGCGGCCACGTGCGGCCGCGCCTCCTTGATCACCACGGGGCGGTTCGTCCGGGTGTCCAGGGCGCGGTACACGCCGCCCTTGTTGGTGTGGCGGATCGCCTCCCGCACCGTGAAGCGCGTGCCGATCAGAACCTCATTCCGGGGCCCGCCGCCGCCGTTCGCGTCGCGTCTCCCGGCGGCGCCTCCGGCCGTTCCGTGATCGGGAAATGGGCATGTCACCCACGGGGGTGGGGTATAGCGTCCGACGCGCTTGTCCTCGACCGGATTGCCGTCCGGATCGAGGATCATCCACGCGTAGAAACCGTCATTGGTGATCCGCCGCTCCTCGACGAAGGCGCCATAACGATAATGGACGAGGCTGCCCGGCGCGTAAGGGCGATCGGAAAGAATGCGTGGGCCCGGCAGGCCGGTCGTGGCCTTGTCCAGTTCCGCCGCGAGCCGGACCGCCTCGTCGTCTCCGGTGGGATAGATCGTGATGAACTTTCCCGAGTGGCCGCGGGACGTGTTGCGCGCGTTCAGCGCCGCGAGGCGATCGTGGGTGGCGGCGAACTTGAACGGGGACCCCGCCGCCAGCAGCACCGCGAGGGAGCGGGCGAGCACCTCTTCCGCGGACGCCGGGGTGGCGGAGACGTGCAGCTTCCAGCCCTGCGGGGGGAGGCCGCCGGCGTCCCGTTTGACGTGGCACCAGACGGCGCCTCGGTCGGTCGTCCAGCGGTTCCTGTCGTCCGCGGAGGCGAGCGCGCGGTCGAGCACGTCGGTGAGGCGGGTGTCCCCGGACTCCGCGGCCACGGCTCCGCCGAAGACGCTGATACTGAAATCCGCCATGTGTTTCGCTCGCTTCCGGTTCCGCCTGCCGACGCCCGTTCCCGAGGGCGTCGATGTGGCATTTCGATCAATGGTGGGTGGCTGATCAAAAAATGCTCTCCCGACGAACGAGGGACACGGTAGCCACCAATCCACTTCGAACGCCAGCCCATGTTTTTTCGGCCACCTGTCCGGCGGAGGTATAAAAGTCTCACTTCCGGAGTCAAGTCCCTGTGGCCCGTGTGCAGAGAGTGATTGTCTGGACCGGCATTTGCCAGTATTGGGGGTATTTGTCGTGTTGCTGGCACCACCGGATCGGCGGCAATCTTGCCAAGATTGTGACGAATCAGTTTTTGTTCAAGTCATGGCCTATGACCGCCATCTCCGCCTCTGGCGATTCGGTGCCCGCTTCTGCTACACGGCGCCCCGCCGCCACGGGCCGCCGGGGAGGCCCGAATCCGTTGTGGCGCAGGCGTTCGCGCCCTTGTCGGGCAGGTGCCCTTGCCGGGCAGGGCTGCGCGCGGCCGTCCTCAGGACGCGTCGACGGCCTCGGGCGCGAGGATGCGGTCCAGGACCATGGCGGCGCAGCCGGTGAGGCCGGCCCGCTCGCCCAGCCGGCTGGGCTCGATCCGGAGGCTGCGGGTGGCGAGCGCGGTGGAGCGCTGGTAGACGACCTCGCGCAGGCCCGCGATGAGGGGCTCGTCCGCGCCGGCGAGGTCGCCGCCGAGGACGACGACGGCCGGGTTCAGCAGGTTGACGGCCGTGGCGACGACCTCGCCGATGCGGCGTCCTGCGTCGCGGAGCAGCGCGACCGTGGCGGGGTCGCCGGAGCGGGCGAGGGCGACGAGGCCGGGAAGGTCACCCGCCCGCGAGCGGGCGAGGAGCGCGGCGCCGCCGGCGACGGCCTCGACGCAGTTGACGTTGCCGCACCGGCACGGCGCCTCGGCCGGGGACGGCACCGGGACGTGGCCGATCTCGCCCGCGGCGCCGAGCGCGCCCCGCTGGATGCGGCCGCCGGCGATCACACCGGCGCCGATGCCGGTGGAGACCTTCACGAACAGCAGGTCGTCGACGCCGGGGTGGGCCTGGTGCTCGCCGAGCGCGGCGGCGTTGACCTCGTTGTCGAGGTAGGCGGGGACGCCGAACCGGCCGGAGATCGGGGGGCCGACCTCGACGGCGTCCCAGCGTCCCGCGGCGTGCTCGACGGCGTCGGGGACGCCGAGCCCGACGCCGCGGACCGTGGCCGCGTCCAGGCCGGAGCCGGCGAGCAGCGACGTCCACTGGTCGAGAAGGCGGGGGAGCGTCTTGCCGGGGGAGACCTCGGCGGGCGGGCCGTCGGCGCGGGCGAGGACCGTCCCGGCGAGGTCGCAGACGGCGAGCTGGCCGCGGGACTGGCCGAGGTTCGCGACGAGGACGGCGCCCCCGGCGGCGTTGAACTCCAGCCGGACCGGCGGGCGCCCGCCGGTGGACGGCCCGTCCGCGCGCTCGACGACGAGCCCGCGGTGGATCAGCGCGGCGACGCGGGCCGCGACGGCGGGACGGGACAGCCCGGTGACGCGGCCCAGCTCGGCGCGGGTGGCGACGCCGTCCTCCCGGATCAGGCGGAGCACGTCCCCGCTGGTGGACGGACGGTTCACGGCGCGCGGCATCCGGTCAGTCAAGCACGCGCTCGTTAGGTAGTCCAGTTAGTACAAGATCCAGACTTTGGTAATGAGAAGTTCATAAGTCGGGTTGTGTGACTTACGTATGTCTCGGTAGCTTGACGATCTGGAGATCCCCCTGGTCTGGAGCGTTCTATGGCTGTGCATCCCGTGCTGGCGGAAGTCACCCGGCGCGTCGTCGAGCGGAGCGCCGGAACGCGCGGCGCCTACCTGAGCCGGATCCAGGACGCCCGGACGGACGGGCCCGTGCGCGGCGGGATGGGATGCGCGAACCTCGCCCACGGCTTCGCCGCCTGCGGCGTCCAGGACAAGCTGTGGCTCAGGGGCGACGCCACGCCCAACATCGCGATCGTGTCGGCGTACAACGACATGCTGTCCGCGCACCAGCCGCTGAAGGACTACCCCGACCTGCTGAAGGCCGCGATCCGCGCGGCGGGCGGCACGGCCCAGTTCGCCGGCGGCGTGCCCGCGATGTGCGACGGCATCACGCAGGGCCGCGCCGGGATGGAGCTGTCGCTGTTCAGCCGGGACGTGGTGGCGATGGCGACGGCGGTGGCGCTGTCGCACGACATGTTCGACGGCGCGCTGCTGCTCGGCGTCTGCGACAAGATCGTCCCGGGGCTGGTGATCGGGGCGCTGTCGTTCGGGCACCTGCCGGTGCTCCTGGTGCCCGCCGGGCCGATGGCGTCGGGGCTGCCGAACGGCGAGAAGGCGAAGGTCCGCAAGCGGTTCGCCGCCGGGGAGATCGGGCGCGAGCGGCTCCTTGCCGCGGAGGCCGCGTCCTACCACTCGCCCGGCACCTGCACCTTCTACGGGACGGCCAACACCAACCAGCTCCTGATGGAGGTCATGGGCCTGCACCTGCCGGGCGCGAGCTTCGTCCCGCCGGGCACGAAGCTGCGCGACGCCCTGACCGAGGCGGCGGGACGGCGCGTCCTGCGGCTCACCGACCTGACCGGCGACGGCTACCTGCCGATCGGCGAACTCCTCGACGAGCGCGCCTTCGTCAACGGGGTCGTGGCGCTGCTGGCCACGGGCGGCTCCACCAACCACACGCTCCACCTGGTCGCGATGGCCGCGGCGGCCGGGATCGAGCTGACCTGGGACGACTTCGACGAGCTGTCCAAGGTCACGCCGCTGCTCACCCGCCTCTACCCGAACGGGACCGCCGACGTGAACCACTTCCACGCCGCCGGCGGCACCGCGTTCCTCATCGGCGAGCTGATCGACGCGGGGCTCCTCCACGAGGACGCGCGGACGGTCGGCGGCCCCACCCTCGCCGCGTACCGGAAGATCCCGGAGGTCGCGGACGGCAGGGTCGAGTGGCGGGACGCCGTCGCCGGGTCGGGCGACACGGACGTGCTGCGCCCCGTCGCCGAGCCGTTCGACGCGCACGGCGGCCTGCACACCGTGAACGGCAACCTGGGCCGGGCGGTGATCAAGGTGTCCGCGGTGCGGCCCGAGCACCGGACGATCGAGGCCCCGGCCCGCGTGTTCGACTCGCAGGAGCGCTTCCAGGACGCCTTCGCCGCCGGGGAGCTCGACCGGGACGTGGTCGCGGTCGTCCGCAACCAGGGGCCGCGCGCCAACGGCATGCCGGAGCTGCACCGCCTCACCCCGCCGCTGTCCGTACTCCAGGACAGGGGGCACCGCGTCGCGCTCGTCACGGACGGCCGCATGTCGGGCGCCTCTGGCGCGGTGCCCGCAGCGATCCACGTGTCGCCAGAGGCGGCGGCGGGCGGGCCGCTCGCGCGCGTGCGCGACGGCGACGTCGTCCGGCTCGACGCGGACGGCGGGGTGCTGGAACTCCTCGTCCCGGACGACGAGTTCGCGGCCCGCGAGCCCGCCGCCGCGCCACCGCCGGACGAGACCTGGGGGACGGGCCGCGAGCTGTTCCGCGTGTTCCGCCATGCGGTCGGCCCGGCCGAGCGGGGTGCGGGAGTCTTCGCGTGAGCGGCGGCCTTGGCCCGGGTCCCGGCCCGTGGCTGGTCGCGGACGTCGGCGGCACGAACGCCCGCTTCGCGCTGGTAGACGACCCCGACGGGATCCCGTACCGCGTGAAGTCGCTCCGCACCCGCGACCACGCCGGTCTCGCCGAGGCCGCGGCCGCCTACCTCGCCCGGCACGCGCCGGACGTCCGGCCGTCCGCCGCGTGCCTGGCCGTGGCCGGGCCGGTCGCGGGCGGGACGTACCACCTGACGAACGCGGGCTGGCCGAAGGGCACGCCCGAGGAGGTGCGCGCCCATCTCGGCGTGCCGCACCTCGACGTCATCAACGACTTCGAGGCCCTCGCCCTCGCCCTGCCGCGCCTCGGCGAGGACGACCTGGTCCCGGTCGGCGGCCGGGCCCTCCCGGACGCGGACGCGGGCGCGCCGGTCGCCGTCGTCGGGCCGGGCACGGGGCTCGGCGTCGCCGGGCTCGTCCCGACGCGGTCCGGATGGGTGCCGCTGCCCGGCGAGGGCGGCCAGGTCGACGTCCCCGCCGCGACCGACCGCGAGGTCGAGGTCGTGCGGCTGCTGCGCGCCGAGCGCGGCGCGGCCACCGCGGAGCACCTGCTGTCCGGGGACGGCCTGGTCCGCGTCCACCGGTATCTGGCCGCGCTCGACGGCGAGCCCGCCGGGACGCTCACCGCCGAGGAGATCACCGAACGCCGCGGCGACCCGCTCTGCCGCGAGACGCTCCAGCTGTTCTGCGCGCTGCTCGGGTCGCTCGCCGGGAACGTCGCGCTGACGCTCGGCGCCCGCGGCGGCGTCTACCTTGGCGGAGGGATCCTGCCGCGCATCGCGGACGTGCTGCACGACAGCGCGTTCCGCGCCCGCTTCGAGGGGAAGCCTCCCGTCGAGGACTACCTGCGCGGCGTTCCCACCGCGCTGATCGTCCACCCCGGCCCGGCGCTGGCCGGGGCCGTGATGCGGCTCGCCCAGAGCCTCCCGGAATTGGAGCACGCATGATCGCCGAAGACCTGTTCGACCTCGCGCCCGTCATCCCCGTCGTGGTGCTGGACGACGCCGACGCGGCCGTCCCGCTGGCCCGCGCGCTGGTCGACGGCGGCCTCCCGGCGATCGAGGTGACGCTCCGCACCCCGGCCGCGCTGGCGGCGATCACGCGGATCGCCGCCGAGGTCCCGGACGCCGTCGTCGGCGCGGGGACGGTCGTCCGCCCGGAGGACGCCGAGCGGTCCGCCGCGGCCGGGGCCCGGTTCCTGGTCAGCCCCGGCTGCACGTCCCGGCTCCAGGCGGCGATGGTCGCGACCGGGCTGCCGTTCCTGCCGGGCGTGGCGACCGCGTCCGAGGCGCTCACGCTGCTGGAGGACGGGATCACGGCGATGAAGTTCTTCCCCGCCGGGGCCGCGGGCGGCATCGCCTACCTGAAGTCGCTGTTCGGGCCGCTGCCGCAGCTCCGGTTCTGCCCGACCGGCGGGGTCGGGCCGGGGAACGCCGCCGAGTACCTCGCGCTGGCGAACGTCGGCTGCGTCGGCGGATCCTGGATCACGCCCGCGGACGCCGTCCGCGACGGCGACTGGGACCGCGTCCGCAAGCTCGCCGCCGAGGCGGCGGCGCTCCGCTCCGGCTGACGCCGGCACTCGTTCCACGGCGAGGTCACTCCCGGGGTTCGCCGACGCGTGCGCAGTGCGGGCAGGGGCCGGCGACGAGGCCGCGCCCGCCGCCGGTCGGGACGAGGTCCATCCGGAGCCGGCCGCAGGCGCAGCGGGTCCAGACCACGATGCCGTCGCTGGTGAGGTGCCGGGAAAGGGGGGTGCTCTGCTGGTTCATGACACCAGTCTGCAAGGGACGAACGTTGCCGTCCATTTCAGGTTTCCGCACTAGATAGTGCAAAATGATTGCATGATTGATCTGCGGCGACTGCACATGCTCCGGCTCGTCCACCAGTTCGGGACGGTCACGTCCGCGGCGGAGGCGATGCACCTCACCCCGTCGGCCGTCTCGCACCAGCTGCGCGAGCTGGCGCGGGAGCTGAAGGTGCCGCTGCTGGAGCCGCAGGGCCGCAAGGTCAGGCTGACCCCGGCCGCGCACCTGCTGATCGGGCACGCCGACGGGCTGCTCGCCCGGTGGGAGGAGACCCTCGCCGACCTGGAGTCGCACCGCGCCGGGGCCGCGGGGCCGCTGCGGATGTGCGGGTTCACGACGGCGGTCGGCGGGCTGATCGCCCCGGCCGCGGGTGCGCTGCGGCGCGCCGACCCCGGCCTCACCATCGAGATCCGCGAATGCGACACCGACGTCGCGATGGGCCTGCTCGCCGCCGACGAGACCGACATCGCCGTCATCGAGCCCACCGCGGACGCGCCGCCGCCCGGCGACCCGCGCTTCGACCGGGAGCCGCTGCTGGAGGAGGCCCTCGACCTGATCGTCCCGGTCGGCCACCGCCTCGCCCACCGGAGCGGCGTCTCGCTGGAGGACGCCGCGAACGAGGCGTGGATCAGCGTCCATCTGGAAGGCTGCGCCCACCACCAGCAGGTCCTGGCGTACTGCGCCGCCGCCGGGTTCACGCCCCGCATCGCGCACATGGCCAACACCTGGTCGGTGATCTGGGCGCTGGTCGCCAACGGGCTCGGCGTGTCCCTCGTGCCGCGGCTGGCGGACGGGCCGTCCGACCAGCCCGTCGTCCGGGTCCCGCTGACGGGCGACTCCGTCCCGAGGCGGCGGGTGCTGACCTGCGTGCGGCGCGGCAGCCGCGAGCACCCGCTGATCGTCCGGGGGCTGCGCGCGCTGCACGACGCCGTCCCCGACCGCTGCACGCCCGTCGCGGCGTGACCCGCACCGTCGTGGCGTGACCTACTCTGTCGCGATCGCCTGCAGCACGTTCATGCGGGCGGCGCGGCGCGCGGGCCACACGGCGGCGACGACCCCGATCAGCGCCGCCGCGGCGACGCACACCGCCAGCCGCGCGTACGGGATCGCGAGGACCTCCATGCCGCCGTCCCCCTCCGCCATCACGTGCTGCAGGACGACCCCGAGCACGACGCCCGTCCCGACCCCGGCCGCCGCGCCGAACAGCGACACCACGACCGCCTCGTAGCGGATCATCCGGCGGAGCTGGCGGCGCTGCATGCCGACGGCGCGGAGCATGCCGATCTCCCGCGTCCGCTCGGTGACGGCGAGCGCGAGCGTGTTGACGATGCCGAGCGCCGCGACCAGGACGGACAGCACCAGCAGCCCGAGGACGAGGTTGAGGAACATGCCGATGTCCCCGGCGGCGTCGTCCTTGACCTGGGCGCGGTCCTTCAGGTCCAGGTTGGGCCAGGGCGCGAGCGCCGCCTCCAGCGCCGTCCGGTCCGCGGTCGCGGTGTTCACCTCGATGCGGTCGATCGGGGCGTCCGGTTCGCGCGTCCGGTAGCCCGCCCAGTCGATGATCATGGACGGGGCGGACGGCGTGACGGACGGCCGGTCGGCGTAGATCCCGGCGACGCGGAACGTCCGGCGCGTCCCGTCCTGGTAGCGGCCCGGGATGGCGGTGCCGACCGTCCAGGCCCGCGACTTCGCGACGCTGCGGCCGACGAGCAGCTCGTCTCCGCGCACGGCGGGCGTCCCGTCCTGGAGCGGCAGGCGGAAATGGGCGAGCAGCTCGCCGGGGGCGCCCGCCGTCGCCGTCCGCACGGACCCGTCCAGCTCGAACCGCGCCGTCCGGATCGGGATCGCCGAGCGCACGCCGTCCACGCCCGCCACCGCGCCCGCCGCCTCCGCGGCGACCGGCGTGATCTGGCTCCGGCCGGTGACCTGGTAGTCGGCGGTGAGGCCCGCGTCGAGCTGCCGGTCCACCGACGACGCCATCGACTGGACGATCACCGACACCGTCGCGATCAGCGCGAGCCCGATCATCAGCGCGGACGCCGTCGCCGCCGTCTGCCGGGGGTCGCGCAGCGCGTTCCGGGCGCCCATCCGGCCCGCGCTCCCGCCGAACCGGGCGAACGGCCAGGCCAGGACGCGCACGACCGGACGGCTGAGCGCGGGCGACACCACGACGACCCCCGCGAACAGCGCCATCGCGCCCGTCCCGGCGAGGGTGAGCGCCGTCGTCCCGTCCGCCGCGAGACCGGCGGCGGCCAGGGCGCCGCCCGCCGCGAGCGCCGCGCCGCCGCACAGCGTCCGGCCCCGCAGCGGGCGCGGCGCCGTCTTCCCCTCGCGGAGCGCCGCGACGGGCGGGATCCGCGACGCGCGCCGCGCCGGGACGAACGCGGCGGCCAGCGTGACGACCGTCCCGACCCCGTAGGACGCGAGCACCGCCGGGGCGGGCACGACCAGCGTCCCGAACGGCAGCTCCTCGCCGCCCGTGACGACGGTCATCAGCCGCGCCAGCCCGGCCGCGACGCCCGCGCCCGCGGCAAGGCCCAGCGTGGAGCCCGCCAGCCCGACCCCGGCCGCCTCGCCGAGCACCGACCGCGTCACCTGCCCGCGCGACGCGCCGACCGCGCGCAGCAGCGCCAGCTCCCGCACCCGCCCGCTGACCAGCATCGCGAACGTGTTGAAGATGATGAACGAGCCGACGAACACCGCGATCACGGCGAAGACCAGCAGGAACGTCCGCAGGATCTTGAGGATCTCCGTGAACGACGCGGCCTGCTCGGCGGTGGCCTCCCGTCCGGTGATCGCCTCGACGCCGGGCGGGAGCGAGGCCGCGACCGCGTCCCGGAGGCGCTCCTGCGAGACGCCGTCGTCGGCGTGCGCGACGATCCGCGCGTACGTTCCCGGCTTGTCGGACAGCAGTCGCCGCGCGGCGTCCGGCGCGAACGCGGTCATCGACAGCTGGTCGCTCAGCGCCGAGTCGCCGACCTCGAACAGGCCCGTCAGCCGGAACGCGCGCGTGCCCGACAGCAGCGCCACCGTGACCCGGTCGCCGACGCGGTATCCGGCGTCGGCGGCGGTCGTGACGTCGATCGCGACCTCGTCGGGCGCGGCGGGCGGCGCCCCGGACGTGAGACGCGGCAGCGACAGGTCGGGGTCGCCGTCCCACGCCACGCCCTGCTGCGGCTCCGCCCCGACGATCGTGCCACGCCGGTCGACGACGGCGGCGAACCCGGTGACGACGCCGTGCGCCTTCGCCACCCCGTCCACGCCCTGGACGGCCGCCAGCACCGATTCCGGCACGGGACGCTCCGGCGCCCGTTCGCCGAGGCCCGGCTCGAACGCCCGGTCCGTCCGGACGATCACGTCCGTGCCGCGGCCGAGGTCGTCGAAGGCCCGGTCGAACGAGCGGTCCAGCGTGGCGGAGAAGATCAGCGTCCCGGCGACGAACGCGACGCCGGCGACCACCGCGACCGTCGACAGCAGCAGGCGGGCGCGGTGCGCGACGAGGCCGCGGAGCACGAGCTTGTACATCATGCGACCGATTCCAGCCCGTCCTGGACGCCGCCCGGCAGCGCGAATCGTCGTGTCCGTGCCCTACGAACGGTCTCCGGGACGCGACTTTCGTAGGGGTCGCGCATCGCGTCCGGGTGCGTACCGTGTCCTTGTGCGCATGTCATCGCCGCGTTCCGCGCTGGCGCGGCTCCTCCCGCCCGGACGGGCCCGCGACCTGACCGCCGACGCCGTCGTCGTCGCGTCCGGCGTGGCGCTGAGCCTCGGCGGGGACGGAGGCACGATCGTCCGCCCGCACGGCGGCGCGACGGCTGCGCTGTTCCTGATTCCCGCGCTGGCGCTGGCGTTCCGGCGCCGCGCCCCGATGACGGTCGCGTGGCTCACCGCCGCCCTCGCCGCCCTGGTGTGGATCGTCGAGCAGGCCGCGCCGGGCACGCTGCTGCGCGTGGACGCCGACCACACCCTCAGGCCGCCGGTGTGGTGGACGCCCACCGCGCCGCTCGCCGCGTACGCGGCGATGGCGTTCCCGCGCGACGGCGCCCGCCCGGTCTGGATCCGCGCGCTGCCCGTCGCCGCGATGCTCGTCCTGGTCGGCGGCGGCCTGAGCGAGATCCTCCCCGCCGCCGCGATGCGGCGGTTCTCGGCACAGGAGAGCGACAGCGTCGAGGCGCTGGTGTTCCGCAGTGTCGGCGTCGTCGCGGTCGCGGCGCTGATCGGCATGTACGCGGCGGCCCGCCGGCGCGTGGTGCAGGCGCTCACCGAGCGGGCGGAGCGGGCCGAGCGCGAGCGGCACCTGCTGGCCGAGCGGGCCCGCGCGGAGGAGCGCGCCCGGCTCGCCGCCGAGATGCACGACGTCGTCGCGCACCGGGTGACGCTGATGGTGCTCCAGGCGGGGGCGCTGCGCGTCCGGGCGCCGGACGAGCCGACCCGCGAGGCGGCCGAGGCGCTGCGCGGCACCGGCTGCCAGGCCCTCGAAGAGCTCCGCGACGTGATCGGCCTCCTGCGCCGCGGCGACACCGCGGGCTCCGGCCCTCTGCCCGGCCCGTCCGGCCCGCCTGAGCAGCCCGATCTGCCCGACCTGTCGGCGCTGGTCGCCGAGTCGGCGGCGGTCGGCGTCGCGGTCGAGCTGGCCGAGCACGGCGACCCGCCGTCCGCGTCGCCCGCCGTGGGGCGCACCGCGTACCGGGTCGTCCAGGAGGCGCTGACCAACGCGCGCAAGCACGCGCCGGGCGCGGCCGTCCACGTGGACGTCCGCTACCGCGCCGACGGCGTGACGCTGACCGTCCGCAACGCGGCGGCGTCGCGCGAACCGGACGCCGAGCTCGCGGCCAGCGGTTCCGGGATGGGCCTCGCCGGCCTCCGCGAACGCGTCGAGCTGATCGGCGGGACGTTCACGGCCGGTCCGCACCTGGACGGGTTCCAGGTCGAGGCGTCCCTGCCCGCCTACGTCCCGGTGGCGAACCCGTGATCACGGTCCTGCTGGTGGACGACGAGCCGATGGTGTGCGCGCACCTGCGCACCATCCTCGGCGCGGCCGACGACGTCGAGGTGGTGGGGGAGGCGCACGACGGGGCCGCCGGGGTGGAGGCCGTCGTCCGCCACCGGCCGCACGTGGTGCTCATGGACCTGCGGATGCCGGGCGTGGACGGCCTCGCCGCCATCGAGCGGATCGCCGCGCTGCGCTCACCGCCCGTCGTGGTCGCGCTGACGACGTTCGACGCCGACGAGTACGTCATCCGCGCGCTGCGGGCGGGCGCGGCGGGCTTCCTGCTGAAGTCGACGCCGCCGGAGGACCTGGTGAAGCTCGTCCGGGTCGCCGCCGACGGGCACACCGTCATGTCGGCGGCCGCGACGATGCGGCTGCTCGGCACGGCGGACGCGCGCGCGACCGACCGCGACCGGACCCGGGCCCTCGTCGGCGGCCTCACCGGACGGGAGACGCAGGTGCTGGCCTGCCTCGGCGAGGGCCTGTCCAACGCGCAGATCGCCGGACGGCTCCACCTCAGCGAGGCCACCGTCAAGGGCCACGTGTCCCGGCTGCTCGACAAGCTGGGCTGCGCCAACCGCACCCAGGCGGGGCTCGTCGCCCGCGACGCGGGCCTGCGCTGAGCCCCGCGTCAGGCACGCGTGCGGGACCGGCGGACCCCGACGGCCAGCAGCACGGCGCGGATCACCCAGATGGCCAGCGCGATCTGCAGGACGGCGAGGAACCCCGCGCCCGGCCCGATCGTGAACGTCAGCACCAGGAACACCGCGAGCAGCAGCGGGAACGCCTTGAAGTGCGGCCCGTGGTGATGGCGCCGCATGTGACGGTGCCCCCACGCGGGGTGCCCCGGCCCGCCGAACATGACGGCCGCGCCCTGCTGCCACGGGACTTCGGGCGCCGCCGTCTCGGGCTCGGGCAGCCCGGTCGGGTCCGGCAGATCGCGGACGAGCGGGCGCAGGTCGCCGCGCGTTTTGGCGGACAGCACGGCGTCGAGGCGCTCGTCCAGCTCGCCGGCGTCGAGGCGGCCCGCGGCGAAATGGTCGTGCAGGGCGAGCATGACCGCGTCGCGCTCGGCGTCGCCGATCCGGATCTCATCCTGGCGTGCCATGGTCACTCCCCGGTGTTCGCGGCCGTCGGCCCGCCGTCGTCGTCGCCGTCGCCGTCGGCGTCATCGGTGTCTGCCAGTTCGGTGTCGTCGTCGGCGAGGATGCGATAGAGGCTCCGCCGCGTGTCGGACAGGACGTCCTTGGCCCGGTCGACCTGCTCCGGCGAGCCGGAGTGGACGATCTGCATCACCGCCGCCCCCGTCTGCGCGGCCTGCCTGAACAGCTCGGGAACGCCCTCGCCGAACTCGGGCGTCATCTCCGCCCATGGCTCGGCCAGCCGCTCGGCGTTCTCCTCGACGTGGGCGCGGCCCTCGTCGGTCAGGTGGAACGACCGGCGCCCGCCGGACTCCTCGCCCGCGATCAGGCCCTCGTCCACGAGCTGCTGGAGCGCCGGGTAGACCGCGCCGGGGCTCGGCTTCCACGCGCCGTCGCTGCGCTCGTTGATCTCCTGGATGATCTGGTAGCCGTTGCGCGGCTCCTCGGCGAGCAGCACGAGGATCGCCGCGCGGACGTTCCCCTTGCGCGCCTTGGCGCCCCGCCCCCACGGCCCGCCGCGCCCGCGCGCCCAGGGCGGACGCGGCCCCGGCCCGAAGCCGAACCCGCCCGGCGGGCCCCACGGCCCGGGACCGGGACCGCCGCCGAACAGCGCGCCGAACGGGAAGTCGCGCCAGGGGCCGCGGCCATGCATGTGACCCATGTTCTCCACCACCTTCTGAGAGCTCTCTATGAGCTCTCGCGATACGACAACGATATATCGAAGACGCACGGCCGCGCCAGATGGTTCCCCGGGATCCGGGCGCCGGATCCGGGCATGATCCTTGAATCCGGTCATCGCCGTCTGATCGCCAGGAAACCTGGGTAACAGGCGTATGAGGAGGACGATGGGCACACACGAAGCGGTGACCGCGAGGGACGCGGTGTTCACCCCCGACACGCCGCGCCCCAGCCTGCGCGTCCGCCGCGAGCTGCTGGTCGGGCTGCTGCTCTTCTCGCTGTACGCCCTGGTCACCAGGCTCCCCGAGGGGGGCAGGACGGCGACGGCCCGCGCGCACGGCGAGGCGATCTTCAATCTGGAGAAGTCGCTGCGCCTCGACGTCGAGCTCGGTCTCAACGGCTGGCTCGCGAACCAGTCGGTGCTGCGGGTGCTGGCGAACTACGAGTACGCGATCACCTACATCGCGAGCGCGCTGGCCCTGCTGGTCTGGCTGTTCGTCCGGCATCCCGAGCGGTACCGGACGGCCCGCAACGCGTTCATCCTGCTCAACCTCGGCGGCCTCGCGACGTTCGCGCTGTACCCCGTCATGCCGCCGCGGCTGATGCCCGACCTCGGGTTCGTCGACACCGTCCTGCAGGGCCGCACCTGGGGATCGTGGGGGTCGCCGCTGGTCGAGCACGCCGACAAGTTCGCCGCCGTGCCGTCGCTGCACATGGGCTGGACGCTCTGGGTCGGCGTCGAGCTCGCGCGCGTGCACGCCAGGCGCTGGGTGCAGGTGCTGAATGCGGCGCACGTCCTCGTCACCCTGTACGTCATCCTCGCCACCGCGAACCACTACATCCTGGACGCGATCATCGCCGTGCCGTACGTCTTCGCGGCCGTGTTCGTGGCGGAGCGCGTCGCCCGTCCGGCGCCCGCGCGGGCCCAGGGCCCCGACGCGTTCTTCCTCGCCGTGGAGACGCCCGAGGCCCCGCAGCAGGCCGGTGGCGTGATCATGCTGGACAGCTCGCGGAAGGACGTCGGCCGCGCCGACCTCGTCCGCGTGATCGAGGAGCGGCTGGGCGGGCTGCCGCGGTTCCGGCAGCGGCTCGTCCGGCGGGGCCGGTGGCGCCGTCCCGTCTGGCGCGACCACGGCCCGGTCGACTGGGAATGGCACGTCGCCGAACGGCACGTCGACGGCATGCCCGGCCTGCGCGCCGCGGTCGCCGAACTCCAGTCGCAAGGGCTGCCCCTGGACCGGCCCCCGTGGCGCATGGTCGTGATGAAGGGCGCCGAACCCGGCCGCACCGCCGTCGTGTACCTGATGCATCACGTGGTCGCCGACGGCGTCGGCATCGTGGCGCAGGCCGTCTACCTGATGGACCCGCCGCCCGAGCCGTTCACCGGCCGCCTCCCGCGCAGGCCGTTCCGCAAGGCGCTCGCCACCGTGGTCGGGCTGAGCCAGCTCGCCGTGGACGTCGCGCCCCCCGACCGCCTGCCCGCCGCGGGGACGTCCGAACGCCGGTACAGCACCATGCATCTGCCGCTCGCGACCGTCCGGGAGGTGGGCCGCCGCTACGGCGCGCGGGTCACCGACGTCGTGCTGTGCGCGGTCGCGGGCGCGCTGAACCGCGTCGTCAGCGAGGACGACGGCCGCCCCGGCACCTGCCGCGTCGCCGTCCCGCTGATGATGCGGCCGCCCGGCAGCGCGATGGTCGGCAACCACACCACCGCCGTCATGGTCGACCTGCCGATCGGGAAGATGTCCGAGACCGACCGGCTCGCGCTGATCACCAGGCGGAGCCGCGTGCTGCGGTCCGGCACCAGGGCGCAGGCCGCGTGGACCGTGATGTGGCAGGCGGGACGGCTCATGCCCGTGCCCCTGCACGCCCGGTTCGCGCGGATGGCCTACAGCGGCCGCTTCCTGCAGGGCACCGTGTCGAGCCTCCCCGGCCCCGACAAGATGCTGCGGCTCGCCGGGGCCCCGCTCACCGCCGTGTACCCGATCGTCCCGCTCGCGCCCGGCGCGCCGTTCGCGATCGCCGCGCTCGGCGTCGACCGCGAGCTGTGCTTCGGGCTCTCGCTCGACCCCGGCCTCGCGGACGACGCCGACGCGCTGATGGACGCCGTCCTCGACGTCATCGAGGAACTCCGCGACGAGCCGGAACGACCGGAACGACCGGAGCGGCCGAAGTGATCAGGGTGATCAGAGGCTGCGCATCGCGCGCAGCGACTCCTTGAGCGAGCCCATCGTCGCGAACACGGCGGTCGGCTCGTAGCCGCAGTGCGCCATGCAGTTCGCGCAGCGGTCGTCGCGTCCGCGCCCGTAGGCGGTCCAGTCGGTGGTGTCGAGAAGCTCCTGGTAGGTGGCGGTGTGGCCGTCGTCCATCAGGTAGCAGGGCCGCTGCCAGCCCTTCAGCGAGTACGACGGGATCGCCCACGCCGTGCACGGGAAGTCGACCTTCCCCTCCAGGAAGTCGAGGAACAGCGGCGAGTGGTTGAACCGCCAGCGCTTGCGCCGGCCGCCGGCGAACGCCTTGCGGAACAGCTCCCGCGTCTCCTTCACGCCGAGGAAGTGCTCCTGGTCGGGCGCCTTCTCGTACGCGTACGCGGGCGAGATCATCATCTGGTCGACGCGGAGGTCGTCGTTGAGGTGGTCGAGGACGTCGATCACCGTCTGCGGCGTGTCGGTGTTGAAGACCGTCGTGTTCGTCGTGACCCGGAAACCGCGCTCCTGGCAGAGCCTGATCGCGTCCACGGCCTGGTCGAACACGCCCTCCTTGCAGACGGACGCGTCGTGCCGCTCCCGCAGCCCGTCGATGTGCACCGCCCACGCGAAGTACCGGGACGGCGCGAACTGGTCGATCTTCCTCGGGATGAGCGCCGCGTTCGTGCACAGGAACACGTACCGCTTCATCCTGATCAGCTCGGCCACCAGCTCCCCGATCTGGGGGTGCATCAGCGGCTCGCCGCCCGCGATCGACACCATCGGCGCGCCGCACTCGCGGATCGCCGCGACCGCCTGCTCGACCGGCATCCGCTGCTTCAGCACGTCCGCCGGGTGCTGGATCTTCCCGCAGCCCGCGCACGCCAGGTTGCACGCGTACAGCGGCTCCAGCTCGACGATCAGCGGGAACCGGGTGCGGCCGCGGAGCTTGTTGCGCAGGACGTAGCCGCCGATGCGCAGGCCCTGGCGCAGTGGCATCGCCATCTCTTCACGAACCCTTCAGGTAGCGGCCCAGCGCGCTGAGGGGGAACACCAGGCGGTACAGGTGGTAGTTGATGTAGAAGTCGCCGGGGAATCCGGTGCCGGTGAAGTGGTCCTCGTCCCAGGTGCCGTCCTCGCGCTGCCGCTCGACGAGCCACCGGACGCCGCGCTCGACGGACTCCCCGCGTTCACCGGCGGCGAGCAGCGCGAGCAGCGCCCACGCGGTCTGCGACGCCGTCGACGTCCCGTGCCCGACCCACGACCGGTCGCGGTAGGACCGCAGGTCCTCGCCCCAGCCGCCGTCGTCGCGCTGGTGCCGCTCCAGCCAGCCGACCGCGTCCCGGATCACGGGCTTCTCCGGACGGACGCCCGCCGCGATCAGCGCGGGCACGACGCTGCCCGTCCCGTACACGTGGTTGGCGCCCCAGCGGCCGAACCACGAGCCGTCCGGTTCCTGCGCCTTGAGCAGCCAGACCACCGCCCGCTTGACCAGGAGCGAGTCGGCCATGCCGCGGTGCGCCATCGCCTCGATCACGTGCGCGGTGACGTCCGCCGAAGGCGGGTCGATCACCTCGCCGAAGTCGCAGAACGGCAGCTCGCGGCACAGCGTGCGGGTGTTGTCGGCGTCGAACGCGGCGAACCCGCCGTCCCGCGAGACCATCCCGGCCATCCACCGGACGCCGCGCTCGATCGCCGGCTCGGCCAGCGGATGCTGGACGCGGTTCAGCGCGATGACCACCTCGGCCGTGTCGTCGACGTCGGGATAGCAGTCGTTGTCGAACTCGAACGCCCAGCCGCCCGGCGGCAGGTCCGGGCGGCGCACCGACCAGTCGCCCGGTCCCTTGACCTCCTCGCGGATCACCCAGCCGGCCGCCCTCTCCAGGGCGGGGTGCCCGGTGGGGAGACCGGCGTCGGCGAGCGCGGTAATGGCGAGGACGGTGTCCCAGACGGGCGACTGGCACGCCTCCAGGCGCCGTCCCTTCTCGTCGCGGATCGTGAAGCGTTCGAGGCCGTCCAGGCCCCGCCGGACGACGGGATGGTCGAGCCCGTAGCCGAGGAGGTGCAGCGCGAGCAGCGAGTACACCCACGGCGGCTGGATCCCGCCCCACGAGCCGTCCCGCTCCTGCCGCGCGATGATCCACTCGGCGGCGCGGCGGAGCGCCGCCCGCCGCAGCGCCTTCACGGGGCGGCGTTCGTACACGTGCAGGGCCGCGTCGAGGGTCCGGAACGCCGCGTCCCGGCCGGATCGCGGGCGGCGCGCGGGACGCGGGACGTCGTAGCCGGGATACAGCTCGTCCAGCGTGAACGGCAGCGGCCGGACGGGACGCAGCGCCGCCACCACCGTCAGCGGGACGATCGTCTGCCGCGCCCAGCACGCGAAGTCGTAGACGTTCAGCGGGACCCAGCGCGGCAGGAAGATCATCTCCGGCGGCACCACCGGCAGCTCGTCCCACGGCCACCGGCCGAACATCGCCAGCCAGAACCGCGTGAACACGCGCGTCGCCGGGACGCCGCCTTCGCCGCGGACGTAGGCGGCGGCGCGGGCCATGTGGTCGTCGCCCGGCGCGTCCCCGGCCAGGCGCAGCGCCACGTACGCCTCGACGGTCGTCGACAGCTCCGGCGGGCCGCCGTGGAAGTTGGCCCAGGTGCCGTCCGGGGCCTGCTGCGACCTGATCCAGCGGGCCGCCTCGCGCGTGTCGTCCTCGTCGCGGACGCCGAGGAACTCGCGGAGCAGCAGGTCCTCGGCGTCCATCGTGACGTTCGTCTGCAGCTCGCCCTGCCACCAGCCCTCCGGCGACTGGAGGAGGAGCAGATGCTCGCGCGCCGCCTCCAGCGCGCCGGCCGCCGTCCGCGTTCCGGCCGTCCGCGTTCCGGTCGTCTCCTCCGTCGCCGTCATCAGTGGTCCCGGCGGGTGACGAAGTCGGCGATGCGCAGGAACTCGGCGCGGACGGGGTCGGGCAGCCGGGCGGACACCAGATGCTCGGCGGCGCGCTGGATGCGGCTCTCCGCTTCGAGCTCGGCCCACGCGCGCCCGCCCGCCGCCTCTACGAGCGCGGCCACCCGCTCCAGCTCGTCCTCGGAGAGGCCGGGGCGCGCGTACAGCTCGGCCAGCTGCGCGGCCTCCGGCCCGCCGGCGTTGAGCGCGGCGACGATGGGCAGCGACATCTTGCGGGACCGCAGGTCCGACAGCGCGGGCTTACCGGTCGTCGCCGGGTCGCCCCAGATGCCGAGCAGGTCGTCCGCCAGCTGGAACGCGATGCCGAGGTCGGCGCCGAACGCGTCCAGCGCGGCCGACAGCGGCTCCGGCGCCCCGTCCAGGACGGCCCCGATCGAGCAGGAGCACGCCAACAGCGCGGCGGTCTTGTCGGACGCCATCGCCAGGCACTCGTCCACGCCGATGTGCTTGCGGGTCTCGAAGTCCATGTCGAGGGACTGGCCCGCGATCAGCCGCCGCGTGGTCGCGGACAGCGCGCGCGCCGCCCGCGCGGACCCCTGTCCAGGCGCCTCCAGCAGAACCTCACCCGCGAGCGCGAGAAGCGCGTCACCGCCCAGGATCGCGGACGCTTCACCGAAGACCGTCCATGCGGCCGGACGGTGTCGCCGGGTCCGGTCGCCGTCCATGATGTCGTCGTGCAGAAGCGAGAACGCATGGACGAGTTCGACCGCGACCGCTCCCGGTAGAGCGCTCTCTGGCGGCGCCAAGGCCGCGCGGGCCGAAAGCAGTGCGAGCGCCGGACGGAGCGCCTTGCCGGTCGGCGTCTTGCGCGGATGGCCTGCCTCGTCCGTCCAGCCGAGGTGGTAGGCCGCGACACGGTAGGTGCGCGGATCGAGCCTGCCGACCGCCGCGCGCAGCGCGCCGTCGACGAGCTCGCGGACGTCGGTCAGCGAGACCGGAACGGTGGTCACCGGCCCCTCACCCCCTCCAGGTCGCGGTCTCGGGGGCGTTCCAGGTGGCGGCGGACCAGGCGGGCGGCGGTCAGGCCGCTGCGCACCGCGCCCTCCATCGTGTCCGGCCAGCCCGTGTCGGTCCACGCCCCGGCCAGGAACAGGCCGGGCGCCCGCGTCGCCGCTCCCGGCCGCGCGGACGCGCTCCCCGGACGCTGCCGGAACGTCGCCCGCCGCTCCCGCGTCACGAACAGCTCCCGGACGTCGGCGCCCCGCGCGGCGGGCAGCAGCCGCCGCAGCTCGGGGACGAACCGGGCGCGCAGCTCGGCCGTCGGCATGTCGATCCAGCGGTCGGCCGCCGACAGCGAGATCGCCAGGTACTGGCCGCCGCGAAGGCCGCTGACCGCCGTCCGGTCGAACACCCACTGGACGGGCGAGCCGACCGCGGCGGCGAACGGAGCGTGCCGGGGGCCATGGGCGGCCCCACGGAAGGACGGCCCGTCCATGACCTTCCGGTCGTAGACGACGTGGACGTTCACGATCGGGCTGGCGTCCAGCTCGTGCCAGCGCAGCGGGTCCGGCAGCGCCTGCGCGGGCAGCAGCCGCGCCGCCGCCTCGTGCGGCACCGCCAGGATCACCGCGTCGGCGGCCATCGGGACGCCGTCCACCACGACCTTCGGGTCGGTGGTGACCGCCTCCACCTTGGACTTCAGCCGGACCGTCCCGCCCATCTCCGCGATCCGCCGCAGCGCGGGCCCGCCGTGCAGCTCCTCCAGCGGGACGAGCGGCAGCCCGATGTCGGCGGCGTCGGCGCGTCCGAACAGGGCCCGGCGGCACACCATCGCCGACAGGCCCATCGCGGCGTCGTCGATCTCGGCGTTCAGCGCGGACGTGAGGAACAGCCCCCACAGCGCCTGCCGCGTCCACGGCCGCTGCCCGTGTTCGGCCAGCCACGCCCCGGCCGAGACGGCGTCGAGCGCGGGATCGGCCGGGTCGAGCCGCCGCATCCCGGCCGACGCGCGGATCGCGCGGAGCCTGTCCCTGAGGGGGAGCGGCCCGTATCCGGCGAGCGCGGGCAGCAGGTGCAGCGGGCTGGGCAGACTGGAGCGCCTCAGCCGGGCCGGTCGCGCGCCCGGCCGCAGGACGGGCACGTCGAAGCGGTCCTGCACGTCCACCAGGTGCTCGGCGCGGAGCCTGCGCAGCAGGCCCTGGTACGCCGAGCAGCACCGCAGGAAGACGTGCTGTCCGTTGTCGACGCACAGCTCGCCGCGCCCGAACGAGTGCGTGGCGCCGCCCAGCCACGGCCTGGACTCCACGAGCGTCACCGGGACGCCCGACTCCTGCAGCGCGATCGCGGCGCTGATCCCCGCGAGCCCGCCGCCCACGATCACGACGCTCATCCCCCCGCCTCCCTCACCGCTCCACCCCCGAGAGCGCCCGCGCGGCCACGACCGCCTTCTGCCAGGTCGGCAGCGACACCCGGGAGTTCAGCGCGGCCGAAGGGCGCGCCGCGATGTTCTCCAGCAGCCGCCGGTAGATCCCCGCCATCGCCGCCGTGCAGGCCGCGCTGCGGCGGTCGAGCAGCGGCAGCAGCCGCAGGCCCTCGGCGTACCAGGCCCGCGCCCGCTCCGCCTGGAAGCCGATCAGCTCGTTCAGCCGCCACGGCGGGTCGACGAACGTGCCGGAGTCGTCCAGGGCCAGGGTGCAGTCGAAGCGCTCCAGGTCCTCGGTCGGAATGTAGATCCGGCCCGCCATCCGGTCCTCGCGCAGGTCGCGCAGGATGTTCGTGAGCTGGAGCGCGACGCCGAGCGAGTCCGCGAGGCCCTCCGCGCGCTGGCGGCCGTCCGAGCCGAACACCCCGAGCGACAGCCGGCCGACCGTCCCCGCGACCCGCTGGCAGTAGCGCAGCAGGTCGTCGAACGTCTTGTAGTCGGCGCCGCGGACGTCGTCCTCGCAGCCGTCGATCAGCTCGTCGAACGCGTCCAGCGGGATCGGGTAGCGGGCCGCCGCGTCCGCCAGCGCGGTCAGCACCGGGTGGCCCTCCAGGGCCTCGACGTCCGCTCGCCGCCGCAGCACCTCCTGCACCGTCGACAGCCGCCGCCGCGACCGGTCGAGCAGGTCGAGGCGCACGCACGCCGGCTCGGGGCCGTCCCCGATGTCGTCGACGCCCCGCGCGAACGCGTAGATCGCGCTCATCGCCCGCCGCTTCGGGACCGGCATCAGCCGGATCCCGTAGGAGAAGTTGCGGGCCTCCTCGCGCACCACCCGCTCGCAGTGCCGATAGGCCTCGAAGACCTGGTCGGAACGCTCGTGGGTATCCGAAACCGTCATCGCTTCCCCCCTTCCCTTCCGAGGGCTCGTGCCCATCCGGTCAGCAACGTCGCCCGCCGCGGGCGCGGCCGATGCGCGAGGACGTCGTAGCGGCCGCGCTCCAGCGCGGTGAGCGCGGCCCGTCCTCCGGCCACGTAGCCCGCGACGGCGACCCGCGCCCAGCCCGTCAGGCCCGCCATCAGCGGCGCGGCGCCGCGGTCCAGCAGGTCGCGGGCGCGGCCTGCCTCCAGCGCGACGACGCCGCGCAGCCGCGTCGGCGTCATCGGGCGGGCGAGGTCGTCCTCGGCGCAGCCGAACCGGCGGAGATCCTCGCCCGGCAGGTAGATCCGCCCGGCGCGGTGGTCCTCCCCGACGTCCTGGCAGTGCTCGATGACCTGCAGCGCGGTGCACACGTCGTCCGACGCGGCCACCAGGGCGGGCCGGTGCGCGCGGAACAGCCGCAGGACGATCCGTCCCACCGGCGCGGCCGACAGGGCGCAGTACTCGACCAGGTCGCCGAACGTCTCGTACCGGTGGACGACCTGGTCCTGCCGGTTGGCCCGGACGAGATCGCGGAACGGCTCCTCAGGCAGCCGGTTCGCGTGCACCACCGGGGCCAGGCTCCGTAACTGCGGCAGGTTCGGCGTCCGCCCGGCGAACACGCGGTCGAGGTCGTCGTCCACGAGTCCGAGCAGCTTGGCCCGCTGCTCCCGCGGCGCCTCGTCGCCGATGTCGTCGACGAGCCGCGCGAAGCCGTACACGGCGCGCAGCCCGGCGCGGTGCCTGGCGGGCAGCAGCCGCGCCGCGACCGGGAAGTTCTCCCGCGCGGCGAGCCGGTCCAGCGCGCGGTCGTGCTCGTCGAAGCTCCAGCCGCCGGGCTCCCGGTGGTCGGAGTCCAGGCCGGCGGAGTCCCGGTCGTCGGAGTCCCGGTCGCCGGGGCTCCTGGGCGATTCAATGATCACCTTCATGAGATCGACCGGACCGGCACTAGAGAAACTCCGGCCAAGGTATGGAGTTTTTGAAACGCCGCGTGACCGGCCGCAACCGTTCCCGGGTGAACACGCTCCGAAGGTTGACCTTCCGCCTGGGGTGTGCGATAACGTTGTTATGGATCAAAAACGTTGTTACTGCGCGGGCGGATGACCAGGAGCGGCACGGCGCCGAGCGCGTACGCGCGGGCCCAGCGGCAGGGCGACCGGGCCATCCGGACCACGCTGCTGGACGCCGCCAGCCGCCTGCTCGCCGCCGAAGGTCCGCAGGCCCTCGCGCTCCGCCGCATCGCCGCCGAGGTCGGCTGCTCCACCACCGTCCTGTACCGGATGTTCGGCGGCAAGACCGGGCTCACCGAGGCGCTCTACATCGAGGGCTTCGAACGGTTCCGGCAACGCCTCGCCGCCGTCCCGCACCACCCCGACCCGCGCGACTACGTGCGCGAACTCGGCCGCGCGTACCGGGCCAACGCGCTCGCGGAACGCAACTACTACAAGCTGATGTTCGGCGAGCCCGTCCCCGGATTCGAGGCCGGCGAGGAGGCGCTGGCCACGGCGGCCTCCGCCTACGCGGTCCTGGAGGACGCCGTCGCCGCCTGCGCCGCCGCCGGCCTGCTCATCGACGCCGACCCGCGCCACGTGGCGGCGTCGTTCTGGGCCGGCATCCACGGCTTCGTCAGCCTCGAACTCGACGGCCACCTCCACGACGCGGACGCCGTCCTCGACGCCTTCATGCGCGGCGTGTCGTCCGGCTTCTTCACCGGCGCCCCTCGAACCGACGCCGCTCGAAACGGCGCCCCCTCGAAGTAACGCCCCCTCGAAGTGAGGTCACCATGACGAGCTTCAAGAATCCCTACCTGCAAGGACTCCTCGCGCCCGTCACCGAGGAGATCACCGCCCGCGACCTGCCCGTCACCGGGCGCATCCCGTCCGGCCTGCGCGGCCGCTACCTGCGCATCGGCCCCAACCCGCTCGGACCCATCGGGCCCGAGGACGACGCGTCCTACCACTGGTTCACCGGCCACGGCATGATCCACGGAATCCGGCTCCGCGACGGACGCGCCGAGTGGTACCGCAACCGCTGGGTCCGCTCGCAGGACGTCGCGGAACGGCTCGGCGAACCCTGGCCCGCCGGGCCCGTCGTCGAGAACTTCGACTCCGCGCCCAACACCCACGTCATCGAGCACGCCGGAGAGACCCTCGCGCTGATCGAGGGCGGGTCCAGGCCGTACCGGCTCGACCACGAGCTCCGCACCCTCGGCCCCTGCGACTTCGGCGGCACCCTCAAAGGCGGCTACACGGCGCACACCAAGAAGGACCCGGAGACCGGCGAACTCCACGCCATCGCCTACTTCTTCGGCTGGGAGCATCTGGAGTACACCGTCCTGAGCACGTCCGGCCGGATCGTCCGCTCGGTGGAGATCCCCGTCTCGGACTTCCCGATGGTGCACGACTTCGCGCTGACGCAGAAGTACGTCGTCATCTACGACCTGCCCGTCACGTTCTCCATGCGGATGGTCGAGGACGGGTCGAGCCTCCCGTACGCCTGGAACCCGGCGCACCCGGCCCGGGTCGGCCTGATGCCGCGCGACGGCGGCGCCGCTGACGTCCAGTGGATCGACATCCCGCCCTGCTGGGTCTTCCACACGCTCAACGCCTACGACGACGACGGCGGTCGCGTCGTGGTGGACCTCGTCCGCTTCCCCAGCTTCCTGCACGGCGGACGCCTGGAGGGCAACCCGCCCCCGACCCTGGACAGGTGGACGATCGATCCCGCCGCCCGCCACGTCCATCAGGAGACCGTCGACGACCGCGCGCAGGAGTTCCCGAGGGTGGACGAGCGGCTCCTCACGCGCCCGCACCGGTACGGGTACACGGTGACCGCGGAGGCCGTCGTCCAGAACCGGGCCGGCGAGGCGCTGATGAAGCACGACTACTCGGGCGGGTCGTCCGAGGTCCGGCTCTTCCCCGCCGGGTCGGGCGTCGGCGAGGCCGCCTTCGTGCCGTCCGCGCCGGACGCCGCGGAGGACGACGGCTACCTGATGGCCCTGACCTTCGACCCCGGCCGGGAGGCCACCGACCTCGTCATCATCGCCTCCCAGGACTTCACCGGCGAGCCCGTCGCGACCGTCCACCTGCCGGTCCGGGTGCCGCTCGGCTTCCACGGCACCTGGGCCCCCGATCCCGCCTGACCGCTCACGAGAGGCGGGGGAGGAGCTGCAGCGCGACGTCCAGGGCCCGGGTCGTCCCCGTCGGCTCGTCGGGCGTCCAGGCCTCGGCCGTCCAGACCTCGGAGAGGACGGCCGTCACGAACCCCCACGCCTCCACCCGTTCCAGGGGGAGGGCCAAGCCGTCCGCCAGCTGCTCGACGCGCGTGGGCATCAGCTTGAGCAGGTCTTCGTCACGGTCGTCCGGGTCGGGGTTGTAGAGCAGGGTCCCCGCCTCGTAGCCGGGGTCGCCCACCCAGCCGTGCGGGTCGATCGCCAGCCACGGCTCGCGATCCGCCCGCAGGACGTTGTCGTGGTGCAGGTCGCCATGCAGGACGACCCGATCCGCCGCGTCGGCGCACAGCTCGTCGAAGAGCCGTCCGGCCCGCTCGACCAGATGGCGCGGCAGCGGGTCGTCTCCTGGGAAGCGGCGCAGGTGCTCGGTGAACGAGGCGCTCTCCGTGGACAGGTCCGGCAGCGGGCAGTCCGGCGGAGCGGGGCGGTGCAGCCGACGCGCCACGCCGATCACCGCGGCCGTGGCCTCCTCGTCCCGGTCCGGGACGAGGTCGCGCGCGAGCGTTCCGGGCGTGGCGCGTTCCAGCAGGAGCGCGCCGCGCGCCGGGTCGTGTTCGAGCAGGCGGACGGCGCCCCGGCCGTCGAAGATCCCGAGCGCCGCCGCCTCGATGTCGAGATGGCCCGGCTGCGTCGGCCCGAGCTTGAGCACCGCCGCCGACCCGTCGTCCTCCCGTGTCGCCTCGGCCACCCAGTGGTAGCTCAGATCGAACGTCCGGCCGACGTTCAGCCGCCAGTCGCGGGCGACGCCGTCCACGATCTTGGGCAGGTCGTCCAGCCAGCGCCGGCCGTCGGCGCCCCAGGTCTCCACGGCGTTCCGGACGAGAGCGGGCGGCGGCACGACGGAGGGCATGAGATCAACTCTGCCACGCCGGCGCGGGTGTTCCGGCCTAGCCGAGGCGTTCGACCAGGTGGACGGTGACCTCGTCGCCGGCCTCCTTGCCGAGTGCCTCGCGGAGCTCCGCCTTGACCGCCAGCTTGTGATTGCCGTCGCCCAGCGCCATGAACGAGCCCTGGAACGGGTGCCCGTCGACGGTGCCCTTGACCTTGACCAGGCCCCGCGTCCCGAAGAACTCGGCTGATTCGGGCCAGATCACGTACGTCCAGCCGCCCTTGGCGGGGCTCTTCCGCAGGGATGCCGTGAACTGCTTGTCCAGCTCGTACTGCTTGCTGCTCGTCTTCGTCGCCATTTGGTGTTCCTCCTTGGACGGTTCATAGGGGAGACCGTCCGGGGCGCCGAAACTCATCGGTCGTCGCCGTCCCGCCACAGTGTCTTGATATCGAGATAAAATTGAGGTAGCTTGACATCAAGAGAAATCTCGCGGAAGTTAGGCCGACCTGATTCCCGGTCCGCGGCCGGACTAGGGCAGGATCAAGGTAGGCGAGCAAGGTGTCCCGCCCTCCCGGCGTGTGGAGCGCAGGACGAGGACGGCGCAGATTGAAGATCGACACGAACCCCGCGCGCTCATGTCCCGGACCGGACGCGCGGTGGTGACGGAGGAGGAGTCCGTGTCCGCGAACAGCTTCGGCAGCCTTGACAAGCTGCAGGTTGGCGACAAGTCGTACGACATCTACCGGCTGGACGCCGTGGAGGGCTCGGCTCGTCTCCCGTACAGCCTCAAGGTGCTGCTGGAGAACCTGCTGCGCACCGAGGACGGCGCGAACGTCACGGCCGACCACATCCGCGCGCTCGCGCAGTGGGACGCCAAGGCCCAGCCGAGCAAGGAGATCCAGTTCACCCCCGCCAGGGTCATCATGCAGGACTTCACCGGCGTGCCGTGCGTCGTCGACCTGGCCACGATGCGCGAGGCCGTCCGGGACCTTGGCGGGGACGCGGCCAGGATCAACCCGCTGGCGCCCGCCGAGATGGTCATCGACCACTCCGTCATCGTCGACTACTTCGGCTCGCCGGACGCGTTCGAGCGCAACGTGCAGCGCGAGTACGAGCGCAACCGGGAGCGGTACCAGTTCCTGCGGTGGGGGCAGACGGCGTTCGACGAGTTCAAGGTCGTCCCGCCCGGCACCGGGATCGTCCACCAGGTGAACATCGAGCACCTCGCGCGCGTGGTGTTCGACCGCGACGGCGTCGCCTACCCCGACACCTGCGTCGGCACCGACTCGCACACGACGATGGAGAATGGCATCGGCGTGCTCGGGTGGGGCGTCGGCGGCATCGAGGCGGAGGCCGCGATGCTCGGGCAGCCGATCTCGATGCTCATCCCGCGCGTGGTGGGCTTCAAGCTGAGCGGCGAGCTGCCCGCCGGGACCACCGCCACCGACCTGGTGCTGACCGTCACGGAGATGCTGCGCGAGCACGGCGTCGTCGGCAAGTTCGTCGAGTTCTACGGCGAGGGCGTGCACGCGCTGCCGCTGGCGAACCGCGCGACGATCGGCAACATGAGCCCCGAGTTCGGGTCCACCTGCGCGATCTTCCCGATCGACGACGAGACGCTGACCTATCTGCGGCTGACGGGGCGGAGCGACGAGCAGATCGCGCTCGTCGAGGCGTACGCGAAGGCGCAGGGGATGTGGCTCGACCCGTCGGTGGAGCCGGAGTTCTCCGAGTACATGGAGCTGGACCTCGCGACGGTCGTCCCGTCGCTGGCCGGTCCGAAGCGCCCGCAGGACCGCATCTCGCTGTCGGACGCGAAGCAGACCTGGCGGCGGGACGTGCAGAACTACGTCCCCAGCGTTCTCGGCGCGCTGGACGAGGCGTCCAACGAGAGCTTCCCCGCCTCCGACACCCCGGCGATCAGCCATGAGACCAACGGGGACAAGCCCCGCCACGTCGACGCCGACGGGTCGGGCCGTCCGCACAAGCGCGTCCCGGTCACGCTGGACGACGGCACGAGCTTCGACCTCGACCACGGGCACGTCGCCGTCGCGGCCATCACGTCCTGCACCAACACGTCCAACCCGTACGTGATGGTGGGCGCGGCGCTGCTGGCGAAGAACGCGGTCGAGAAGGGCCTGACCCGCAAGCCGTGGGTCAAGACCTCGCTCGCGCCCGGGTCGCAGGTCGTCACCGACTACCTGGAGCGCGCGGGCCTCACCCCCTACCTCGACAAGATCGGTTTCAACCTGGTCGGGTACGGCTGCACGACCTGCATCGGGAACACCGGGCCGCTGCAGCCGGAGATCTCCAAGGCCGTCAACGACAACGACCTCGCGGTCACGGCGGTGCTGTCCGGCAACCGCAACTTCGAGGGCCGCATCAGCCCCGACGTGAAGATGAACTACCTGGCGTCGCCGCCGCTGGTCATCGCCTACGCGCTGGCCGGGACGATGGACGTCGACATCCTCAACGACCCGATCGCCGAGGGCGCCGACGGTCCCGTCCACCTGAGCGACATCTGGCCCGCGCCGGAGGAGGTCGCCTCGATCGTCGAGTCGTCCATCGGGCAGGAGATGTTCACGCAGAGCTACGCCGACGTCTTCAAGGGCGACCAGCGCTGGGCCGCCCTGGACATCCCGTCCGGCGACCTGTTCGAGTGGGACGCCGCGTCCACGTACGTCCGGAAGGCCCCGTACTTCGACGGCATGAGCGCCGAGCCGGAGCCGGTCACCGACATCCACGGCGCGCGGGTCCTGGCGAAGCTGGGCGACTCGGTCACCACCGACCACATCTCCCCGGCCGGGTCCATCAAGGCCGGCACGCCCGCCGCGCGGTACCTGGAGGACAACGGCGTCGCCGTCAAGGACTTCAACTCCTACGGCTCGCGCCGCGGCAACCACGAGGTCATGATCCGCGGGACGTTCGCCAACATCCGGCTCCGCAACCAGCTCCTGGACGACGTCGAAGGCGGCTACACCCGCGACTTCACCCGGAACGGCGCGCCGCAGGCGTTCATCTACGACGCCGCGCAGAACTACGCGGCGCAGGGCACCCCGCTCGTCGTCATCGCGGGCAAGGAGTACGGCTCGGGCTCGTCGCGCGACTGGGCCGCGAAGGGCACGGCGCTGCTCGGCGTCCGCGCCGTCATCGCCGAGTCGTACGAGCGCATCCACCGCTCGAACCTCATCGGCCTCGGCGTCCTGCCGCTCCAGTTCAAGGACGGCGACTCCGCCGCGTCGCTGGGCCTCACCGGCACCGAGACGTTCGAGATCACCGGCGTCACCGCGATGAACGCGGGCGGCGTCCCCGACGAGGTCACCGTCAAGGCGGACGGCAGGGAGTTCGCCGCGACCGTCCGCATCGACACCCCGGGCGAGGCGGACTACTACCGCAACGGCGGCATCCTCCAGTACGTCCTGCGCAACCTCATCCGCAAGTAGGCCGCGCAAGCGAACGGGCCGCTCCGCGAAGGGGCGGCCCGTTCAGCGTTCCACGGCGCTCAGCGTTCCACGGCCAGGCGGACGCCGAAGCCGATGAACGCCACGCCGGTGACCTGCTGCAGGCGGCGCTTCACCGAAGGCCGGGACAGGACGCGCCGCGCCGCGCTCGCCGCCACGACGACCAGCGCCAGCCACGCCACCACCTCCGCGACGTGGATGACGCCGAAGAGCATGCTCGTCCCGAACGTCGGCGCGCCGTCCGGGATGAACTGCGGAAGCATGCTCATGTAGAAGACGCCGACCTTGGGGTTCAGCAGGTTGCTGGTCAGGCCCGTGCGCAGCGCGGTGCGGCCGGTGACGCTCGCGTCCGGCGCCTCCTCGGAGCCCCGCGCCTTCCGGCGGGCCTTCCACAGCGCCTGCCCGCCGAGCCCCAGCAGGTAGCAGGCGCCCGCGACGCGCAGCACGTCGAACGCGACGCGGGAAGCGGCCAGCAGCGCGGTCAGCCCGGCGGCGCTCGCCGCCGCCCAGCACAGCAGGCCGGACGCGACCCCCGCCCCGGCGAGGTACCCCGTCCGCCGTCCGCCGGTCACGGTCGTGCGCAGGACGAGCATCGTGTCCACGCCCGGAGTGATCGTCACCAGGGCGGCCACGGCGGCGAAGGCGAGGCAGGCCGTCAGCATGAAGACCATTTTGCCAGGAGTATCCCAGGTTGCGGCGACGGATTCGGCCGGACCGGCGGTCAGGGCGGCGACCGGCTCCGGCCTGCGCCGACGCGTCCGCCCGAGATATCCGGCGTGTACCGTTCTGCGGCGTGCCGGATCTAGAGTTTCTGCTGATCGGCGGGCTCGCCGCGCTGATGGGCGCGATCGTGCAGGGCAGCGTCGGCCTCGGCGTCGGGCTGGTCGCGACCCCGATCCTGGCGATGCTGTTCCCGGACCTGATGCCGGGCTCGATCCTCGTCCTGTCGGCCGTCCTGCCCCTCGCGACGCTCTCGCAGGAGGTCGGGCACGCCGACCTGCGCGGCATCGGCTGGGCGTTCGGCGGCCGCTTCGCGGGGACGCCGGTCGGCGTCCTGCTGGTCGCGGCCGTGCCCACGCAGGCGCTGGGCATCGTGATCGGCCTGATCGTCCTCGGCGCGCTGGCCGCCACCGCCTGGTCGCGCGAGGTGCCGCGGACCCGGCGGACGCTCGCCGCGGCCGGGGTCGTCTCCGGCGCCGCCGGCACCGCGTCCGGCATCGGCGGGCCGCCGGTCGCGCTGCTCTACCAGCGGGAGGACGGCCCGCGCGTCCGCGCGACCCTCGCGGTCTTCTTCATGGGCGGGGCGCTGCTGTCGCTGGCCATGCTCGCCGCCGCCGGGCAGCTCCCCGTCCGGCAGGTGACCGCGGGCCTGGAACTGCTCCCGTTCGTGCTCGCCGGGTTCCTCGCCGCCGGGCCGCTGCGCCGCTACCTGGACGCCGGCCGCCTCCGCCTCGCGCTCCTCGCCGTCGTGGGCACGTCCGCGGTGACGCTCATCGTCCGTAACCTGATCTGATGCGTCCTACGAAGGCCGACCTGGAGGCCGCCCGCGACCGCGTCATCCCCGACGTCCTTCCCCCGGACGGCGGGACGCTGCGGGTCCTGTTCAGCGGCATCAACCCGGGTCTCTACTCCGGGGCGACCGGCTTCCACTTCGCCCGTCCCGGCAACCGGTTCTGGCCCGCGCTGCACCGGTCGGGCTTCACCGACCGGCTGCTGGACCCGTCCGAGCAGGACCTCCTGCCCGGCTACGGCCTCGGCATCACCAACCTGGCGCACCGCACGACGGCCCGCGCCGACGAGCTGACCGCCGCCGAACTCCGCGAGGGCGGACGGCGCCTCGCCGCCCTCGTCGAGCGCCACCGGCCGTCCTACCTGGCCGTCGCCGGGGTCACCGCCTACCGCACCGCGTTCGGCCGCCGCCACGCCCAGATCGGCCCGCAGGACGACGCGTTCGGCCCCGCGAAGGTGTGGGTCCTGCCCAATCCGAGCGGCCTCAACGCCTCGTGGCCGATCGACCGGATTGCCGCCGAGTTCGCCCGCCTCCGCCAGGCCGCCGACGCCCTCGGCGCGCCGTGACGGCTCAGGAGGTGTGGTTGAGCGCGGCGGTCGCGGTGATCATGGCCGTGATCTCCTGGATCAGGGTGGGCTTCGGCTCCCACAGCCCCGGACGACCCAGGGCGACCCTGGGCCGGGGGAGGGCCCGGACGTCGCTAAGCCGCCAATGATGCATCCCGGGCTCTGACCAGGGGCCGCACTCGCAGGAGCCGCCGCCGACGGTGGCCGAGCAGACGTGGTCGAGCTCGCCCACGGCGATGACCGCGCCGATGGTGGCGAGGGGGTCGCGGGGGTCCCAGCCGGCGGCCTGGATGAGCGGTGAGTCGCAGGCCTTCAGATCGACGCGCATGGACGCGTGGATCAGGAGCGGGCCGCGGTAGGCGGTCGGCAGTCCCTGGTTCGAGACGGTCTTGCCGCCGCGCGCGATCACGAAAGCCCAGGGCTGCTGAACACTGATCGCCTGCACGCGGTCGCACCTCCAGTGCTCGCCCGTCCTCCACCGCCACGGGATCCCCCGAGGCCCGGCGAGACGCCGGCACACCGCGCAGTGATGCCCGAGAGGCTAGGCGCATCCCGGCGGAATTGCCAATGGACGAGGCGAGCGGGTCGCTGTCTTGGTAAGGGACGATCGGAAAGCCGTTCGATTCCCGTCCGGATCTCCTGATCATCCGTGTGACGCGCGACGGCGTCACCGGGTTGACGGGCCGCCGCGACTACCCCTTCAGCGCTCCCGCCATGAGGCCGCGCATGAAGAACCGTCCGAGGAGCAGGTAGACGAGGACGGTCGGCAGCGACGCCAGCAGCGCCGACGCCATCTGCTGGTTGTACTGGACGGCCACCGCCCCCGACCCCGCCGTGTTGTTCAGCATCACCGTGACCGGCCAGCTGTCCGGCGCGCCCAGGAAGACGGCGAACAGGAAGTCGTTCCACATGGACGTGAACTGCCAGATCAGCGTCACCGCGAAGGCCGGGCCCGACACGGGCAGCATGATCGACCAGTAGGTGCGGAGCATCCCGGCGCCGTCCACGCGGGCGGCCTCGATCAGCTCGTCCGGGACGGTGACGTAGTAGTTCCGGAAGATGAGCGTGCAGATCGGGATGCCGTACACGACGTGGGCCAGGACGAGGCCGCGGATCGTCCCGGACAGCTCCATGTCCGTCAGCAGCCCGGCCAGCGGGATCATCACGGCCTGGTACGGGATGAACATGCCGAACAGGAACAGCGTGAAGACCACGTCCGAGCCGGGAAACCGCCATTTGGACAGGACGAACCCGTTCAGCGAGCCGAGCACGGCGGAGATCAGCGACCCCGAGACGGCGATCTTGACGCTGTTCTGCAGGCCGGGGCGCAGCGCGTCCCACGCCGCGCTCCAGCCGGACGTGCTCCAGTGGTCCGGCAGGCTCCACGCGCTGCTCGGGTCCGCCTCGTCCAGCGGCTTGAAGCTGGTGACGACGAGGACGTACACGGGGATCAGGAACAGCAGGACGAACGCCAGCAGGACGGCCAGCTTCACCGCCTGCATCGGACGGCCCGCGGTGGGCGCCGGGGCCGTCATCGGGAGCGCTCCGTCCGCACCGACCACACCAGGTACGGGATCACCAGGACGGCCACGGCCAGCAGCAGGTACGTCGCGATCGTGGCGCCGTTGGCGGGGTCGTGCCGGTCGAAGATCTCGACGTAGGTGGCGACGGCTGGGACATAGGTGATGATCTGCTTGCCCGCGATCGCCATGATCAGGTCGAACACCTTGAGCGAGATGTGCCCGAGGATGATCAGCGCGGACAGCGTCACCGGGCGGAGCTGCGGGAACACGACGTACCGGTACACCTTCCACTCGGACGCGCCGTCCACCCGCGCCGCCTCCCGCAGCTCCTCCGGCACACTCCGGAAGCCCGCCAGATACAAGGCCATGACATATCCGGACATCTGCCAGATGGCGGGGAGGGCCATCGCCGCCATGCCCCAGGTCGGGTCCTGCCACCAGCTGTTCGCGAGCGCGTCCAGGCGCAGCTTGTCGAACAGCTGGTTGAAGCCGACCGCGCGCTCCGGCGGCGCCGGGTTCATCAGCCAGCGCCACACCACGCCGCTGGCGATGAACGACACCGCCATCGGAAACAGGTAGATGACGCGGAACGACGCCTCGCCGCGGATCCCCTTGTCCATCAGGAACGCCAGGAACGCGCCGAGCACCAGCGCCCCGACGACGAACACGGCCGTGAACACCAGGGCGTTCTGCACCGCGCCCGGCCAGCTCGGCTGGTCCCACAGGTCGACGAAGTTCCTGCCCTTGTCGAACCCGTACTCGCTGACCTCGTCGTGCTTGCCGCTCAGCGCGACCCGCGTGTTCCAGAAGATGAGCCCGTAGACGAACAGGCCGATCGCGACGATGGACGGCGACACCAGCAGCAGACCGGGCAGCCACTTCCTGCTACGGCGGAGCTTCACTGGTTCACAGACTCACAGGCCGCTGTTCTTGGCCGCGCTCACCAATCCCTGTTGCAGTTTGGCCGCGTCCCTGCTCTGGAGGAAGAGGCCCACCGCCGTGTCGATGTCGGTGTGCCACTTGTTGTTGGCATTAACTCCGTGCCAGAACGAGCCCGCCAGCTTGGTGCCCGGGTTGTTCCACTGCTCGAACGCGTCCTGCAGGTAGCCCGTGTAGAGGCTCTTGTCGGCGTCCTTGCGGGCGGGGATGGAGCCCTTCTTCGGGTTGAACAGGTCCTGCCCCTCCTTGCTGGACACCTCCTTCAGCCATGCCTCCGCGCCCGCCTTGTGCGGCGCGCCCTTGGGCAGGGTGAAGCTGTCCGACAGCCACATGTACGTGCCCTCGGTGCCCGGCGCGGCCGCGTACTTGAAGTCGGTGTCGAGCTTCTTGCCGAGGCCGTTCGGAGCGTTCCCGACGAAGTAGCCGTACGCCCAGTCGCCCATGACGTTGAACGCGGCCTTGCCGTCCACGACGGCCTTCGCGGCGCCCTGCCAGTCGGTGGACGCGGCCTCCAGCGTCGTGTACTTCATGATCTCGGCGAAGTCGTTCAGCGCCCTGGTGACCGCCGGGGTGCTCCAGTCGGCGCCCGGCTTCCACAGCGCGTTGTAGGCGTCGGTCCCGAGATCGCCCAGCAGGACGTTCTCCAGCAGGTGGTCGGCCGTCCACTGCGCGCCGAGCGACAGCGGGACCTTCTTCGTCTTGTCCTTGACCGCCTTCAGTGCGGTGACGAACTCCGCGATCGACTTCGGCGGCCCGGCGACCCCGGCGTCCTTCAGGATGCCCGGGTTGTACCAGAGGACGTTCGACCGGTGGATGTTCACCGGCACGGAGTAGATCTTGCCCTGGTACGTGATCTGGTCGATGAGCTGCTGCGGGTACACCGACTTCAGGTTGTTCTGCTGGTAGAAGCCGTCCAGCGGCTCGATCTGCCCGGCCTTGATGTAGTCGAGCAGCTCCGCGCCCGCGTGGCCCTGGAACGAGTCCGGCGGCTTGCGGTTCTGGAGCCGGCTCGCCAGGACGGCCTTCGCCTGCGTCCCCGACCCGCCGGCGATCGCCGCGTTGACGAACTTCGTCCCGGAGTTCTTCTTCTCGAAGTCGGCCTGCATGGCCTTCAGCCCGTCGGCCTCGCCCGGACCCGTCCACCAGGAGAAGACCTCGACCTGGGACTTGTCGTTCGAGCCGTCGTCCTCGTTCGCGCCGCAGGCCGACAGGGCCAGCGCGCCCGTCAGCGCGCCCGTCATCACCAGGGCCGCGAAGACCGTCCGGCGGCTCCCGGTGGCACGTACTCGCATCGTCCGCTCCTCCATTCCCCGGAGAAGCAAGCGTCCGTTCGGATCGGCGCGCGGGTCAACACCGGGGGCCGAAAAGTGATCTAGCGGTAATGCGAGCGCCACGCTCGGACACCAGCCGCCCCGCCGGGGGCCCTACCAGGCGAGGGCGGGCGGCAGCTCGGCCCGGCCCGCGTCGGGCCAGTCCAGGGGCGCGCCGAGGGGGGCGAGCTCGGCGAGCTGGAGGCGGTACCAGGGCGACGCCTCGGGCCGCTCGGCCAGCTCCAGGCAGCGCTCCCACGGCCACCAGTCCGCCTGCTCGACCTCCGCCGGGTCCAGCCGGAGAGCGCCGCCCGCCGGGACGATCGCGCGCACGACGGGGCAGCGCTCGTTCTCGACGGTCCCGTCCGCCGCGACGGCCCGGTACCGGAACCGCGGCAGGACGGACGTGAGCTCCGCGCCCGGCACGCCCAGCTCGTCCCGGAGGCGGCGCAGCACGGCGTCGCGGAGCTTCTCGCCGGGGCCGGGGTGGCCGCAGCAGCTTCCCGTCCACACGCCGGGGAACGTCCGCTTGCCCAGGGCCCGGCGGGTGATCAGCACGCGGCCCGCCGCGTCCACCGCGTAGCAGGAGAAGGCCAGGTGGTACGGCGTTTCCTCATGGTGACTCGCGATCTTCGGAGCCGTCCCGACGGCCTCGTCGTCCGCGTTGAGCAACACGATCTCTTCGACGCCCATGCTCAAGTCCTACCCCATGCGCCACGCCCCGGTGAGTCGTTTCACAGGTCAGTCGTTTCACACCCCCGGGGCAGGTGGGCCCCCGGCGCGTCGCGCGCGAACCGGGATTAAACTCGGAACGGCCCGAGCCAGGGGAGAACCGGTCCCCGACGGAGGAGTTGAAAACGAGTGAGCTTGCTGGAGTCGATCACAGGTCCCGACGACCTCAAACGACTGGACGCCGCTCAACTGACTCGGCTCGCGGAGGAGGTCCGCGAGTTCCTCGTCCAGGCGGTCTCCAAGACGGGCGGCCACCTGGGGCCGAACCTCGGCGCGGTCGAGCTGACGATCGCGCTGCACCGCGTCTTCGACTCGCCGCACGACAAGATCCTCTTCGACACGGGGCACCAGGCGTACGTGCACAAGATGCTGACCGGGCGGCACGACTTCGAACGGCTCCGCAAGCGCGGCGGGCTGTCCGGCTACCCGAGCCGCGCCGAGTCCGAGCACGACGTCATCGAGAACTCGCACGCCTCGCCCGCCCTCTCGTACGCCGACGGGTTCGCCAAGGCGTTCCAGCTCCGCGGTGAGGACGACCGCGCCGTGGTCGCCGTCGTCGGCGACGGCGCGCTGACGGGCGGGATGTGCTGGGAGGCGCTCAACAACATCGCCGCCGGCGGCGCCGGCCGTCCCGTCATCATCGTCGTCAACGACAACGGCCGCTCGTACTCGCCGACGATCGGGGGGCTCGCCTCCCACCTGGCCGACCTGCGCGTCACGCAGGGCTACGAGAACGCGCTCGACCTCATCAAGAAGACCGTGCCGCGCGCGCCGGTCGTCGGCAACGTCGCCTACGAGGCGCTGCACGGCATCAAGAAGGGCATCAAGGACGTCCTCCAGCCGCAGGCCATGTTCGAGGACCTCGGCATCAAGTACGTCGGCCCGATCGACGGCCACGACGAGGACGCCGTCGAGCGCGCGCTGCGCCGGGCCCGCGGGTTCGGCCGCCCCGTCATCGTGCACTGCATCACCACCAAGGGACGCGGCTACGCCCCCGCCGAGAACGACGAGGAGGACTGCATGCACGGCGGCGGCGCGTTCGACCCCGCCACCGGGCAGTTCGTCCGCAAGTCGGGCGGCCCCGCCTGGACGAAGATCTTCGGCGAGGAGATGGTCGCGATCGGCCGCGAGCGCCGCGACGTGGTCGGCATCACCGCCGCGATGCTCTACCCGGTCGGGCTGGCCCCGTTCGCCGAGGCGTTCCCGGAGCGCATCTTCGACGTCGGCATCGCCGAGCAGCACGCCGTCACGTCCGCGACGGGGCTCGCGATGGGCGGGCTGCACCCGGTCGTGGCCCTGTACGCGACGTTCCTCAACCGCGCGTTCGACCAGGTCCTCATGGACACGGCGCTGCACGGGCAGCCCGTCACGTTCGCTTTGGACCGCTCCGGCGTGACCGGCGACGACGGCCCCAGCCACAACGGCATGTGGGACCTGTCGATCCTGCAGCTCGTGCCCGGCCTGCGCATCGCCGTCCCGCGCGACGGCGCGCGGCTGCGCGAGCTGCTGCGCGAGTGCGTCGCGGTGTCGGAAGGACCGACCGCGATCCGCTACCCGAAGGGCCCCGCCGCCGCCGACATCGAGGCCGTCGGCAAGGCCGGCGACATGGACGTCCTCGCCCGCCACGACGGCTCGAACGGCACCCGCGTCCTGCTCGTCGCGGCCGGGTCGATGGCGACGCCCGCGGTCGAGGCCGCCGAGCTGATCGCCGCCCAGGGCATCGGCGTCACCGTCCTCGACCCGCGTTGGGTGAAGCCGCTCGACCCGGCGCTCGCCGGGCTCGCCCGCGACCACACGCTCGTCGCCGTCGCCGAGGACAACGGCCGCGCCGGCGCCGTCGGCGACGCCGTCGCGCGGCTGCTGCGCGACGAGGGGGTCGACGCCCCGATCCGCACGTTCGGCATCCCGCAGGAGTTCCTCGACCACGCCGCCCGCGCCGAGATCCTCGCCGACATCGGCCTGACGCCGCAGGCCCTCGCCCGCGACATCACCGAGCACGTCGCCCGGATCACCTCGCCCGGCACGCACGCCCCCGCCGGCCAGGACCGGGAGGCGTCCGACCGCGACTAGGCGCCTCGCCCGGCCGGGCACCTCGCCTGGCTGGGCGCGCCGCCCGGCCGGGCGCCCGGCTACACGCCCTCGGCCGACACCAGGTGCCAGAAGTGGGTGATGGACGCCGCGGACGTGCCCAGCTCGCGGCCCGAGTACGTCCATCTCCCGCGGAGCCGCCACGGGCGTCCGGCCCCGTCACGGACGAAGACCTGGAGCGGGAAGCAGGCGTCGTGCGCGCGGATGACGCCGGACGTGTCGACCGAGGGATCGAGCCGCGGCTCGCCCTCGCACCGCACGCCCATCACGGACGTGCGCGGATCCTGGCGCAGGAGCCCTTGCGTCAGGTCGTACACGAGTACGGACACGTAGTCGGGGCCGAGCCACCTCAGGTCGGGCACCGTCTCGGGTGGGGGGAACCCGTACAGTTCTGGACCGCCGGTCACAGGCGGCACCGTAGCGCTAGCGTGACATGTCCGTCACTACTTTTCGGGCGGGTTCTTGTCCCGAAAGTGAATTATTCCCTTGTGTAGCACGCGGACGTCATCGCCTCCCAGCGGGCCAGCTTGACGCGTTCGCCGCGGTCGAGCGCGCGGGCGAGGGCGATCTCGGCGGCGTCGAGGTTGAGCCAGTCGTCGTAGGTGACGACGCGGAGGCCCCGCGACTCCAGCAGCTCCTCGATGGTGAGCTTCGGCGGCGTCCGCGGGGCGGACCCGTCGTCCAGGACGTCCTCCAGGAGGTTGCGGACGGTCTCGGCCGCGTCGGACTTGTTGGTGCCGACGACGCCGGTCGGCCCGCGCTTGATCCAGCCCGCGACGTACTCGCGGGGCACCTGGACGCCGTCCGGGCCGAGGACGCGGCCGCCGTCGTTCGGGACCGTGTAGGTGCGCTCGTCGAACGGGACGCCGTCCAGCGGGACGCTCTGGTAGCCGACCGACCGCAGCACCATCCCGACGGGCAGCGTCTCGAACTCGCCGGTGCCGGTGACGCGGCCCGTGTCGTCCAGGCGGGTCTTCTCCAGCCGGAGCCCCTCGACGTGGCCGGTGCCGAGGATCTCGGCGGGGGCGCGCCAGAACCGCACGTCGATCTGGCGGAGGCGGTCGGCGGGCGGCTCGGCCGTCCAGGTGTTGAGGACCTTGACGTTGCCGCGGACGTGCCGGTCGCTCTCGGCGAGCTCGGCGCTCGCCGGGTCGAGGTCCATGTCCTCGGGGCTGACGTGGATGCCCGCGTTCGGCAGCTCGCCCAGCTCCCTGGCCTCCTTGGTGGTGAACTTCGCCTGCGCCGGGCCGCGCCGCCCGATCATGTGGACGCGCTTCACGCGGCTCCGCGACAGCGCCTCGATGACCTGCTCGGGGGCGTCGGTCTCGCGCAGCTCGCCGGCCGTCTTGGCGAGGATCCGGACGACGTCGACGGCCACGTTCCCGACGCCGATCACCGCGACCTCCTCGACGGACAGGTCGAACTCGTGGTCGGCGGCGTCGGGATGCCCGCAGTACCAGTTGACGAAGTCGGTGGCGGCGATGCTGCCGGGCAGGTCCTCGCCGGGGATCCGCATGTGCCGGTCGACCATCGCGCCGGTCGAGTAGATGACGGCGTCGTAGCAGTCCAGCAGGTCGGCGCGGGTCAGGTCGCGGCCCAGCTCGACGCAGCCGAAGAACCGGACGCCCGGGGTCTCCAGCACCTTCTGCAGGTACCGGGCGATCGACTTGATCGACTTGTGGTCCGGCGCGACGCCGTAGCGGACCAGGCCGTACGGCGTCGGCAGCCGGTCGAACACGTCCACCCGGACGTCACCGTCCGTCTGCTTGCCGAGGGCCTCGGCGGCGTAGATCCCCGCCGGGCCGGAGCCGATCACCGCGACGCGCACAGGAGGAGCCATGCGCGCCATTCTGCCTACCCGGCGCGCAAAACGACACCGCGGGGTCCGTCACGGAGCGTGTCAGCGCTTCGCGGCTGGCTCGCCGGCACGCTGCAGCCTGCTGTTCCGGTACCCGTACAGGGCATAGACGACGATGCCGACGGCCAGCCACGCCAGGAACCGCAGCCAGGTCTCCACCGGCAGGTTGATCATCACGAACAGGCAGGCCAGCACGGACAGGATCGGAACGAGCGGCACCCACGGCGTGCGGAACGCGCGCGGCAGCTCCGGGCGGGTGCGGCGCAGGATCACCACGGCGACCGAGACGACGAGGAACGCGAACAGCGTGCCGATGTTGACCAGCTCCGCGAGCTCGGCGAGCGGGATGAACCCCGCGAGCACCGCGGCGATCACGCCCATGATGATCGTCGACCGGTACGGGGTGCCGAACCGCGGGTGGACGGCCGACAGCCAGCCGGGCAGCAGCTTGTCCCGGCCCATCGCGAAGAGGATCCGGCTCATCCCGAGCAGCAGGATCATCACGACGGTGATGAGGCCCGCGACCGCGCCGACGTCGATGATCGTGGCGTACGCGGGATGCCCGTTCGCCTTGAACGCGTCCGCGAGCGGCGCCTCGGTGCTCAGCTCCGAGTAGTGCTGCATGCCGACGACCACGATCGACACGGCCGCGTACAGCACGGCGGTGATGGCGAGGGAGCCGATGAGCCCGATCGGCAGGTCCCGCTGCGGGCGGCGGGCCTCCTCGGCGGCGGTGGCGACGATGTCGAAGCCGATGTAGGCGAAGAACACGAGCGCGACGGCGGAGAAGATCCCGAGCCAGCCGTAGGTCGCCGGGGTGATCCCGAACAGCACCTGCATGAGCGGCGCGGCCAGGCCGCCCGCCTCCTCGGTCGGCTTCGACGGCGGGATGAACGGGTCGTAGTTCGCGCCCTTGACGTAGAAGAGCCCGGCGATGATCACCAGCAGCACCACGGACACCTTGATCGCGACGACCACCGCGTTGACCCGCGAGGAGATCTTGATGCCGAGCACCAGCAGCGCCGTCACCGCCAGCACGAGCCCGATCGCCGGGACGTTGACCGTCCCGCCGTCGCCCGGCGGGGCGGCGATGGACGCCGGAATCGTGACGCCGACGTCGTCCAGCAGCGCGGCGAAGTAGCCGGACCAGCCGACCGAGACGACCGCCGCCGCCAGGCCCATCTCCAGGATGAGGTCCCAGCCGATGATCCACGCCGGGAACTCGCCGAGCGTGGCGTAGGAGAACGTGTACGCCGACCCTGCGACCGGGACGGTCGAGGCGAACTCGGCGTAGCACAGCGCGGCGAGCCCGCACACCACGGCGGCGAGGATGAACGACAGCGCGACCGCGGGCCCGGCCTTCTCCCGGGCGACCTGGCCGGTCAGCACGAAGATGCCCGTCCCGATGATCACGCCGACGCCGAACACGGTCAGGTCCAGCGCCGACAGGGCGCGCCGGAGCCGGTGGCCGGGTTCCTCCGTGTCGCGTATCGACTGCTCGACCGACTTCGTGCGCAGCAGAGTCATCCTCCCCGCCCTTTCACGTCCGGGTGCGTGATCATCACGGCCGTCAGGGCTATGCCCGATCACGGGCGGCTTATGTGGGCCCGTGCCGGGATGTCGCGGGGCGCGCGGCGCGGCCCGCAGGCCCGCGCCGCCCGCCGGGCCCGCTCGCCTTTCGGCGACCGTTCCGCTCCGGCGGTTTCTGATTATCGACTTTTCAATAACTGTCCGGATCAGGTCAGTGCCGAATCGGACGCGGTCAGTGAGATTTCCCCCGGTGAGCAGCCTATTCGAGGATATCGGGCCGGATAATCGAGCGGGTGCGGCAGATCGTGAATGGTATGCTCATCGACTGAACGGGGACTCTTTACGGGGTGATGTCATGGCCGGATCGCCTCCGGATCCATGCAATGTGCGTATGACTGCGGAGTTCGTCGAAGTCGCCCGGAAGTTGAAGGCGTGGTCCGGGCTCTCCTACCGGCAATTGGAGAGGCGCTCGGCCGCGTTGGGGGACCGCCTTCCGCCGAGCACCCTGGCCACCGCGCTGAGCCGCGCGTCCCTTCCGTCCGAGCCCATGCTGGCGGCCTTCGTGCGGGCCTGCGGCGGGGGCGACGACATGGTCCGGCGCTGGACCGACACGCGCCGCCGCCTTGCCGTGGCGGAGACGGCGGGCCCGTTTCCGTCCGATGGCGTGGTGGCGGGCCGATTTCCGTCGGACGGTGTGGTGGCGGGGCGGGTTTCGTCCGGAGGGGCGGCGGAGGGGTGGTTCTCGGGCGCGGACGGGCGCGCCCGCACGCGAGCCGGGCGGGCGCGGCCGACGCCGGGGGCGGTGCGGCATGGTCGGGGCGGGCCGGTCAAGATCCTGCTGCTCGGGCTCGTCGCGCTGCTGACGAGCGGGCACGACGCGTTCGTCCAGGAGGACGGGGCCGCCGCGAAGACGCGGACGCGCCCGCCCCCGCGGGTGGTCTCGCCGGCCCTCGTCTCCGCCTCGGGGCCGGCCGACGGCTGGTACCAGGTGCACATCGTGCCGGGGCAGCGATGCCTGGCGATCGTCGCCCGCGGCCGGGGCGCCGGTGACCTGGCGCAGCAGAATTGCCGGGATCACCATCGCCAGTATTTCCATTTCCACCGTTCCGACGGAAATGCCTATGAGGTCAGGGCCGAAATCGGTAACGCGGATTTCTGCCTTACCGTGGACACGTTGGCCGCCGGCGACAATGTCCGGCTCCGGCGCTGCGGTCGCTCCAATCTGAGCCAGCGGATTCTGGTGGAGACCCTCGCCGACGGCGGGGAACTGCTGTCCGCGCAATTGAGGCTCTCCGCCGTGGCCGACCCGAGCAGGAGCGTGCAGGTGGGCCGTGCGGCGCCGGACGGAAACCGGCCGCGCGAGGATCGGCGGGAGAAGCAGAGGTTCTATCTCACCGAACCGCTGAGCCCCACGTGGAGGGGGGAGAGCGCAGATCCCGGGTAGGCCGCCCTCGGAGGCCCGGCCTGCCGACGCCGAGGCCCGCGCGCACGTGCCGGGCCGCAGGACTTTCATGGGGGTGACCCGGGTGACCGACGTTCCTTCTCGGCTCCGCCTGGTGACCGACACGTCGCCGGCTTCCTGGCTGGAGGCGGAGATGGGCGATTTCGACGCGGACGTCCGGGCCCTGCTGCCCGGCCGGTTCGACGCCTACGCGCGCATCCTGCATCCCGCCGACTCGCCTCTGGGGGAGCCGGTGCCCTGGCATGAGGTGGCCAGGTGGACGGGACGCTCGATGCATCCGCGCGTCCAGTTCAAGGCGCTGTCCCGTCCGGCACGCGGGGCGGGGGACGGCCCGCCGCCGTGGGACGAGCCGCCCGAGCGCGGCGAGCTGCCCCAGCCGATGTTGAGCGCCCTGTGCGCCGTGCTGGCCGGCCACACCGGCACCCCGGATCGGTGCTGGTTCTGCCTGTGGGACGGCTGGGCCTGGATCGCGGACACCGCGTCCGCGATGGTCCTGCTGGAGGCCCTGCCGGACGCCTCGCCCGATGCGCCGGGGCGGCGGCGGCCGGGCCGGGAGGCGGCGGCGAAGGCGCCCGCGTTCGACGACATGCCGCGCGTCCGGCTGCCCTGGCGCGAGTACGTGATGTTCGAGGGGCCGCTCGCCGCCGCCACGGAGCTGGGGCAACGTACGGCCGGGTTCTTCTCCCCGCAGTCGCCCAACCTGTTCTGGCCCGCGGACCGCTCGTGGTGCGTCGCGACCGACATCGACTTCGACTCGACCTATGTCGGCGGCCCGGCCTGGCTGGTCGGCGACCTGGTCGGCGACCCGGCCTTGGAGGCCGTCCGGGTGGAGCCGACCGACCCCATCGACGAGGACAGCGACCAGATCAACCGACCCCCCGGACGCTGACCCCAAGCCGCTGACCCCAAACCGCTGACCCAAGCCGACGGCCCCGCCGCCCTGACCCGACCGGCTCGGTGCCGGTGGGGCGAGGGGCGGCGGGGCCCGGCGTGCCCGGTGCTCCGTCAGGAGCGCTTGCACTTGCGGATCAGCACGACCTTGCTCTTGACGTGGCCGTTGAGCACCGGCGGCTTGTAGCCGGGCGGGAACGTCACGGTCGCCCAGGCCTCACCCTGGTACTTCTGGTTCTTGACGCACCGGCGGGCGGCGTTGTGCGCGATCTTCGCCTTGCCGCGGTTCGAGCGCCAGCCGCTGGTCTTGTAGATCCGGCCGTTCTTGTAGAGCCGGACCTTGATCTTCAGCGCGGCGACCTTCCGGTTGCACTTGACGTCGGCGGTCACGTTGACGCGGTGCCGGTCCTGCGCGTCGGAGTGGTGCGAGTAGTGCGGTAAGTGCACCCTGAGCAGGCACCTGATGGACGGGCGGGCGGCGGCGGTCGCCGTCCCCGCGCTGAGCTGGGACGCGGCTCCGGGCGCTGGGGCGGCGGAGGCGGCGGGCAGACCGGTCAGCGTCACGGCGCCCGCCGTGGCCAGGCCGGAGGCGAGCAGCGCCGCGCGGCGGACGAGCCTGGGGCTCATGGGTCCTCCTGTGGGTGGTGGCCCGGTCTCCGCGGACCGGGCCGATCTGGATGGCGCAACCGACACTCCAGCCCCGCCGCCGTCCCGGCAACCGGGTACGCCGATCGACTTCGTTCGAGTTCGTCCGCGCAGGTCAGAGGCCGTTCGAGACGACCCCGAACGGCACCGCGCGGCCGCGGCGGCCCGGCGGGACGGCCTTGCCGCGGCAGAGGCGGCCCGAGCATGCGGCCGGAATGCGGAAGAGGCGCGCCCCCCGGTGTTCGGAGCGCCACGTCCCGGGAACCCGCCGCGGCG